>CABMIB010000029.1 GCA_902386135.1 uncultured archaeon | reverse complement strand
GTTCTTGGAGCTGCGCTTCTGTGGTTCGGATGGTTCGGGTTCAATGGAGGCAGCGCAGTATCAAGCAACGGCCTTGCAACAAGTGCATTTGTGGTAACAAACACAGCCGCAGCAGCGGCAGCGCTGGTGTGGACCATGCTTAGCTGGTACCACAAGAGACCGAGCGTTTTGGGTGCAGCCACCGGCGGCGTAGTCGGACTTGTTGCAATTACGCCAGCGTCCGGTTTCGTTACACCGCTGGCTGCTATAGTAATAGGAGCGGTAGCAGCGGTCATCAGTTACTATGCTATGCTCTTCAGGGGCAGGCAGAGCGTGGATGATTCTCTTGATGTCTGGGCATGCCACGGTCTGGGCGGAACCTGGGGTGCAATAGCCACAGGCATATTCGCCACAGTTGCGGTAAATTCCGCAGGTGCAAATGGCTTGATATATGGCAATCCGGGACAGTTTATAACACAGATAATCGCAGTCGGTGTAGTATGGGTGTATGCTTTTGTTATGACCGTCATTTTAGCAAAGGTCATAGACAAAACCATCGGGCTGCGTGTCCGGGATGAAGAGGAATCAGTCGGATTAGACATTTCCCAGCATGCTGAGAAGGCATATTCGTGAGGTGAGCAAGATGAAGAAAGTGGAAGCAATAATAAGACCCGAGAGCCTTGATGTGGTTCGGACAGCTTTAGAGGAGAAAGGTATCCTCGGCATGACAGTTGCACAGGTGCAGGGACGCGGACGCCAGAAAGGCGTCTGTCTCCAGTGGCGTGCAGGCGAGTACTGCGTCGAATTCCTGCCGAAGCTACAGGTGGACATGATCGTGGACGATAAAGATGTGGAATCGGTGATCGCTGCGATAACCGCTGTCTCAAAGACCGGCAAGAACGGCGACGGCAAGATATTCATATATCCTGTTGAGCAGGTCATTCGTGTCAGCACGGGCGAACGCGGAACAGAGGCAATATAACCCGGCTCAGGTTTATATCGCATGGAGCCGGCTGTAAGTGGAGATGGGCTTTAAGGTAACTACCTGCCCCATCTCCACTACAATTGATTTCAAGGAATTGGAAAAATCGTAATTCCAGAACAGGATCAAGAACTTCGCGCTTTATGTCCCCAGTTTCCTGACAAGCTCCCTGCCAAAAGCGTAGAGGTCATCCGGGTTCCTTGAAGTCACGAGGTTGCCGTCCATTACTATGCTAGGTTTTCAGAGTCATCCACCAAACAATTAGACTACCAATAATAGAAATAAATAACGCGATACCTATACCCCAGATTATTTTACTTCGAGTTTCTAATAGATTATTATATCTTTCGATTTCTTTTCCAAATAAAAATAAATTGGCTGGAAAAAAATATGAGCTGGCTTTCTCTAATTTTTCAGAAAATAATAACAGTCCCATGGACAAGGACCAACCAAGAAATAAATAGACACCGTAACTAGATTTATCAGTTTTTAAATCGTCTTTAAAATTTTTTTGTATCAATAGATTAATCTTTTCGTTTGTATCGTTACTTTTAAGGACATTATCAATAGCATCTCTACTTATTGATGTACTACTATTTGAACTAAATAAAAATGCAATAAAAAGAATAAATGTTCCGAAAAATACATAGAAAACATATTTAGAAAAATTTTTCCTTATCATTCTCTGTGTACAGACTTCGTTTGATATGTATTCTTTAAGTTCAGAGGATAACAAAAAAACATTATCTCGATTCTCACCATCTATGGATAAACTTGCCCCCGAGTCGTCAAAATCAATTGATAGATTCAAGTTTGCATATTTTCTTTCAAAGTTTATCTCTAAGCTACTGATTTTTGATAGCTTTAAATTCTCATGGTTGATGACATCATCTATTCTTTTAGTTTTAAATGAGTACGAATCAACTTGGTAAACAGAATATTCAATGTTATTATCAACTATTCTTTTTGAAATAATATCATGAATTTTTCTTAATTTTTCCTCATCTAATAAAAATCCTTTTTCAAAGCTATGCTTTATATGTGCACCTATTATATTCACCCTCTGTCTATTAAATTTGTGTATTTTCATACTTTATTTACATAAATAATTGTTGGTTGAAGTGCTATGCTAAATAAAGGGAAAATTAATCGGTCCTCGTAACGTCTCTATGCGGTTGATATGATAGATCTTGCTTTATAAAAGAGCGTTTAATTTATTCGAACAGCATGTTAAAATAGGCCTATATTATGTTTTCGATAGATAACACTAAGAATGAGCCCCGTGTCTTTTAAATAAATAACTTTATATGCAAAAAAAATTATCATTTACAAAAACATTCTTTCAAAAGCTATGAAACCTTTAAAATTCTACATCGATACTGTAGTTTTCCTTGACTTTTTAGAGGGTAGAAAGGAAAAGTCAATTCAATTTATTACAAATCTATTAGATGATGATGACTGGATTGGCTATACTTCTTGGTTTACTCTGTTAGAATTAATAGAAAATAAGCAGGTTATGATGCACATGATGAAATTAGCTCTCGACGAACATTTAACTCTTAATGAAATAGTTCGTAAAAGAGAACAAAGAAGACTCTCTGAAGAGCCGTTGAAATATGCAGTTGATGTGGTTGATAGATTATTTAAAAATAATAAGATTAACATCGACACGCCTAAAGAAAACGTTTTCAGTCGTGCTAAACAACTTCAATCCAAAATAAATATATCCGCAAAAGATGTAATTCATGTAGCTACTGCATTAGAGAATAAGTGTGACTTTTTTATTACTGGCGATACTGACTTAATAAATACATTAAAAGAGAGTCGAATAATTAATGCTACAACTCCCGATAAAATAAATAAAGTAATCAATGATGAATGTTCTTTATACGACCCAAAATCAAAGCCTGAAGAACTTAGAGGAATTGTTGTTGAAATATTAAGAGGATACGGCTGTGGTTTACATAGAAGATGCAATGAGTGTGGGAAGCCTACTGATAAAGGGGCTTGTACAGAACATGGAAAAGTAGAAGCATATTATGAGTTATGTGTACAAATGACCTTATATGATGGGATAATGGAGTATAAGTTATATTTAGACAAGGATAAAATTGAACAATTCTTTGATGTCACCTTAGATAATGCAAAGAAGATGGCTACTGAGGCTCTGGACCAAGAAGTTGTTTTAGATTTTCTAGAGAGAAAATTAAAAAGTAAGTATTTCGTTGTTAAAGCTATAGATAAGATGGACCAGTGGTATGTTCTATCGATAAAGCATGACTCAGAAATAACCAATAAGGAAATTGTCAAAATTCATGAAAAATGGTTGGAACTTATTAATACAACAAGTCAAGTTTAATCGTCAATGGACAATACAAGTATTTTTCTAAACTTGGGATTTAACCTCTTTCCATTTTTGCTATGATGTATTCCATACCTTTATTGGCGGCATCATTTAACTGATATGATACTTCTTCGAGATAAGCACGGATTTCTGATACTTCAAATATAGCTTTATGAAGAGATTCGTGGTTGATATTAGTTATCAGAAAATTAATTATTTTATCATCCTTCACTTCATCGCTTAAATTTTCCCAACCGTTTACTTTCTGCTGAAGATAGTTTGTAATACACTCCAGATCGAGAAATATTCTGTGAGGTGGTTTTACTTCATCTATCGCAGGAATGCATTTTTCAATATCAAGCTGCCTTCCAGGAATTGTTCGGTTAATATAATCCACAAAATCAACATGCTGGAAGAAAATCACATACGTACCTGCTTCGGTCTCTAAAGTTAATGATTCTGGCATTTTAATATATCTGAATTTATCATTTGTTTATGTAAGTCTTTTATTCTCTCTCAACCATATTAAATACTGAAAACTTGCTCTTAATGTATCTGGCAGGTTGCGCTTCCGATAATATTGCCTAAATAAATCTAAATTAAGTTTGATAGGTTCAATGCTTCTAATAAAATACCATGTCTTCCGAGATTGAATGCTGCCGTCATCATCGAAATAATGTTTTGGGATTAAATGTTTTTCCTTTGGTATACCGTTCCTACGAATTTTTGATATTTTGCATATATAACTGATTTTAGTAGAGTTTGGAAATGTAATTGCTATTCTATTGAATTTTCCAATCATTTTCTTTGCAATTGGATTTTTCATACCATCAAAAGCAGCCCAAATTCCCTCGTCGCCATTTGCTTTATGCTCCTCAAGCTCTGATATATGCGTCTTAAATTCATCCGCAGACTTCCATTTCTGTAACGGAATACATTCATTGGTATTTATAATCATATTTATCATTTAAAGAGTAATAGCTATAACTATATAAAATTTTCACCTTAACAAACAAAATATTAGTGTTATATTATATTTTTAATGATTTTAACTAATAGGGCCAATATCTCAAATGAGAAAGCAATGCCACAAAAGGAAAAACCCATTATTGAGAAGAAATTATGATTTATTTTTCATAAGCAAAATTCTAAGATAACTCATTCTTGGAAAATAAGAACCGCAAATAACTGCAGATGAACGCAGATACCAGCAATCTGCATTTATCCACATATTGGACTGATGGGAATAATGCCTATAAAGAAATACTTATTGGAACATTACGGTTATAATTGGGGATTTAAGAATTGTATCGTAGCTTAAAATTTTCCTGAATATAGGGAACGTTCCTGTTTCAGGAAATGCGCCTCCGTTTTAAAATTACCTGAAAACTGGACTATGGCGATCGGATATATCATGTTCTCAGTTTCCTGACAAGCTCCCTGCCAAAAGCGTAGAGGTCATCCGGGTTCCTTGAAGTCACGAGGTTGCCATCTACTACAACCTCTTTATCTTCGTATCGCGCCCCGGCGGATTTCAGGTCATCCCTGATGCCGATAAAGCATGTGGCTTTACGTCCTCTTATTACCCCTGCGGATATCAGTACCTGGACTCCATGGCATATAGCCGCCACAGGCTTGTTCTCATTGAAAAAATATCTTGCGATCTCAAGCGCTTTCTCCTCAAGCCGTACTCTCTCAGGCGCTCTTCCGCCCGGAAGAACAAGCATATCAAATTCTTCAGGCTTTACTTCGGCAAGAGTTAGATCAACATGGATAGAATACCCATGTTTGCCTGTAATCGCCCCTTCTTTCATGGATGCTACTTCTACTGCGACGCCTTCTTCTTTTAACCTGTGGAGCGGATAAAAAAGCTCCATGTCCTCAAAATTATCTGCACTTATTATGAGCGCTTTCAACTGCACTACCCCATTTAACTTTTAACATCAACTTCAAGAGTATGCTCCTCCAGGGGAGGTTTGTTTTTCTCCCATGATCGGCTTAATGCAAGATGTATGGTTGCATGTCCCGGCGAAAGAGCCTGTATTGTAACTAGCACGCTAAGGTTATAGCCCGGAGGCAGTGCCCTGCCCTTTTCTATAAGTTGCAGGTGGTCTGACATTTCCATTGATACTGCAACCACCTTCCCTGTTTCTTCGACTGTGTGCTTCCAGGTATAACCTGCTCCTGCCAGTCCTTTTAGCCTGAGCGTGTATTTTTCTCCGACTTTAAGTTCAACCTTAGATGGAATTTCCATTTTTGAAATCTCTAAATTCCTCCCCCGCGGCGGATCGTCCAGAAATCGTCTGACAGGTTCCTGTTCGCCAGATAATCGTAGGGTATCGTAAAGTAGCCTTTCATTCCCCAATCTTCTCCCCAGGAATTGCGTACAATGAACCTTTTAGCCGAGTCGTCATAGCCGACCCCGACCACGGCATGCCCGCCTACCTGTTGCTCGTTAGGCTGCGGCATCTGTACAACTCCGGTCTGGGCAACATCTTGCGTTTCAAAACTTTCGTATACAGAAAAGCCGAAAACGAACGGATATCCATCTGCAAGGCAAGTCCTCATTTCATCAACCGTCTGGATGCGCTGGTACAGCACGATTTTATGGCTTGTAGCCTCTTTGTAACAGGGTGCTCCTGGCTTCACAGTGAACTGCGAAATATCATATGGCCAGCATTTTTCCGAACACGCACCCTGCTTGGCGAGAGTTTTGATCCCGTCGCGGATCTGGGCTCCCGAATCAGATGCAATGGTATGCTCAATAGCACGCTCGTTGTAATAAATAAACAGCCTGCTCAGTTCAATGTAAGGAACATTGTCCTTAAGTTCCAGGAATTCCAGTGCGCCGACAAGCGCGTTGCCGGTACAACTGCCGAGTTGCCCCTGGTCTTCAACTTTGGAACACATCGGGCGCAGATCCACAGACTGCGGAAGCTTGGCAGGCACTTTACGCGCTGCGCTGTACATTTTATCCCGATGATCGGGCAAATCAGGTACCCAGCCGTAACCGGATTTTTTTCCTTCACTTTTCTTTGTTGAAGTAACTTTCTTTTGTTCTACCATATATATCGCCTCTTAATTTTTTAGTTTTTTAATTTTTAAACTTCTTTACTTTGCTCGAATCAGCGTCTCATTTTGCAATATCCGCTGGAAGATATACTTTTCATAGTCTGCAGCCACATCCGGTCCATCCACCACAAGCAGGTTCTCATCGTTGTGCCGTTCTGCATTATTAGTCCAGTTAAAACTGCCTGTGCAAATGGTCTTACCGTCGAATATCCCGACCTTGTTATGCATCAGGGCTTTCTGGCGGACAGCCAGACGGACATTGACCCCGGCCTGGGTGAGCTTGCTTATCAGCATAGCCTGGTTAGAGCTCTTGCTCTCAGTCGCATCTGCAAGGATAGCTACATCAACACCGCGCTCATGGGCTGCAATTATTGAATCGACGATCTGCGGCTCAGTCAGCGAATAAATGGCAACATGCGCTGTTGTCGTTGCCTGATTGAACAGATCGATGACCGCCTTGGCACAGTCAAATTTCGGGTCATTGATGGCGGGAGTTGTCCCCAGGCTGAAAAATACACCACGGACCGTTCCGGTTGCTTGTAATTTATCAATTATCATTTAAGTCATACCCCTCTACCGCTTTACATTTACAACCCAATCCCTTAATTTTTATACGTCTCTACATTTAGCAGTAACTATTTAAAAATTCTAATTACTGCGTAATCTAACCACCTCTGATTGAAAGTTTTTAGTTATCTTAGTATTTATAATTTCCTGTGAAAAAGTTCTATCAAGTTGCCGGCTAATGCAATCCTGTGACATTATGAATATTATATAAACATACTGATGCGGAAACCGTATCCCGGGGTGCTGGGTATATCTCCTGTCCGCAGAAGACCTGACAAAACCATAAATGACATTATTTATATCTGGACAACCTGTTTCATATTTGATGAGTCCACTCCATCTTGAGCTAAGGAACGTATCCAAATCGATCTTACGCAAGGTAAACAATAGCAGGGTCACGACGCAGGTCCTGTCCGGCCTTGAACTGGAGGTGCAGGGCGGGGAACTTATCACGGTCATGGGCCCGTCCGGCTCCGGGAAATCCACGCTTCTGCGGTTGATCAACAGGCTGTCGGAGCCCGATTCAGGTATTATCACTCTCAACGGCAAGAATACAAGGGATTATGACCCCCTGGAATTAAGAAGAAAAATCGGCATGGTGTTCCAGGTGCCCATCGTGTTCCGGGGAAGCGTCAGGGATAATATTGCCCTGGGCATGAAATTGTGGGGCAGTTACATCGATATTGAAGCTCTTGCACGTGATACGGGCATACCGGAAGCCTTACTGGATGCTGACGCCCTACCGCTTTCGGTCGGGGAAAAGCAGAGGGTATGCATAGCAAGAGCGCTTGCGAACCAGCCCGAGGTGCTACTGCTGGATGAGCCGACATCCTCGCTGGATGCGGTCACGGCTGAGAAAGTAGAGGGGCTGCTGCTGGGCATGCGCAGGGAACGGAACCTTACCGTGCTCTGGGTAACCCATGATAGGGAGCAGGCAAAAAGAATTGGTGGGAGAAAGTTTATGCTCAGGGATGGCAGGCTGGAGGAAGTCCATGTCTGAAGTCCCTGCACTCGCCCTGTCAGTTGCGCTTGTCATACTGACCGCAGCATATGCGCGGAGGCTCGGCATAGGGAAGGAAATATCCATCTCCGGAGCCAGGGCGTTAGTACAGGTACTGATCCTTGCTTCTGTCATACTCCTGTTGTTCGATCTGCCTCTTTACTGGAGCTTCCTTGTGCTTCTTGTAATGGCTGTCGTAGCCGGGCATACCTCGTACTCAAGATCAGGCAAGCTTGAGAGGACACTGCCTGTAGCTATCGTCTCAATAGCCATTGCGTCATTGATATTGCTCATCCCCTTTTTCCTGCTTGGTGTTTTCCCGTTCGAAGCCAGGTACCTGGTACCCACGGGCAGTATACTTATCGGCAATGCCATGAACGTAAGCTCATTGTCTATAGACAGGTACAGGGGCGAGATAAGGAACAGGCGGGCGGAAATCGAGGCATATCTTGCTCTTGGAGCGCCGCCTGAGCTTGCGGTGGCTGACTCTCTCAAGCAGGGTCTCCTCTCCGGGTTGATACCTTCGATCGATAACATGAAGAACCTCGGCCTGGTCTGGATTCCCGGCGTCATGACGGGCATGTTGCTCAGTGGTGCTAACCCGCTTGATGCAGCCTCCATACAGATAGCCATATTCACCGCGATCTTAGCTTCAAACCTGATAGCCTCAACCCTGTTGCTCCACTTTTCAACAGACAGCTTTTTCACGAAGGCCGCTCAATTGCGGGAAGACCTGGATTAGCTTCATTTCTCATACGCGTACGAACAATTTTATAGGAGTTTTCCTGAGATGTTCTGATAAAAGGTTTGTACAAAAGTATTTTATACCTATCTTTAAATCTAAAGAATCATGAAGGCTTATGAATTTGAGTTCCCTGAGGACAGGTATTACCTGAAAAACCACGTATGGTTAAAGCCTGAGAATGGAGAAATCACAATCGGGATCACCGAACTTGGACAATCACTTTCCAAGGGGATAGTGCATATAGATCTGCCTGATATCGGCGAATCAATTAAAAAAGGAGATACCCTGGTCGCATATGAGACAATAAAAGCGGTCTCACAGATATCCCTTCCTTTTGATGCAGATGTCACAGAAGTGAACGAAAAGCTCTGGGATGATCCCAATATAATCAACAGTAACCCTTATAACGAATGGCTCATAAAAATAAAAGGTGAGTTCAGCGAAGGTTCGTTGATGGACGTTAAAGAAGCTGTAGGATATTACAGCAGGTTGGTAGCAAAAGAACGGGAGCGGTACGCTGGTAATTAAGTTTATATAAGACGATGTAATAACGATTGAAATGAGGAAAGATTATGGTTGAAATAGAGGGATATAAACTTCCTGATGAACTGTACTACACGAAGGATCATACCTGGGCAAGAGTAGAAGATGATGGCACGGTGATCGTGGGCATGGATGCCTATGGCGCTAAAGCCGCAGGTAATATTGAATTTATAGACCTTCCGATGGAGGAAGATGAATTTGAGAGCGGGGAAGCTTTTGGCTCGCTGGAATCCGCAAAATGGGTGGGAGGACTTCTCATGCCAGTCGGCGGTACGGTTATCGCGGTCAACGAAAAAATCGAAGATGAGCTGAACCTGCTTTCGGAAGACCCTTATGGGGAAGGATGGCTTATCAAGATCCGGCCCACTAATCTTAAAGAAGACCTGAAAGCCCTTGTTCACGGTGATGGCGTCGGACCCTGGCTTAAGAAAGAGATCGAGACGCGCAAGAAAAAATAATTACCAGTCTTCATCTTTCTCTTCAAACTCGTACTCGATTACTTCAAGCCTGGTTCTCTCACCTTTATTATTATAACACGCCCAGCTTGACTCATTGTATGGCTTTCCCGCAATGATGTGGTACTCCCCTTTCCTGTCAAATAGTTCAAGATCGTAAGTTGAAGGCCGCAGGTTCCCCGATGGATGGCTGTGCACAGTCCCGACCGTGGCGATATTGGGAAGCATGAATAACTGCATCACTGCGCTCTCATCGCTTGATTCTGTTCCCGGGACGACCACCACGTCGGTAATAACATCGCCGGTAGCTTGGAGCATGCCTGCGAACTCCCTGGGGGCAGATGATTTACTTACTTCAAGTATGAACGATAATGTGTCCTTTGCAATTTTCATGACTCACGACAGCTCCTTTCATTGCCAGAGTTCGCCGGTAGATGATTGGCAGCAAACGATATAAATAATTGGAAAGACTGAAAGGGTTTAGATGATTAAGAGCTTGAGGGATATTCCGCGTATTGGAGAGAAAACCTTCCGGCGTTTTATTGAACATTTCGGCGGAGAGAAACAGGCGCTTGATTCGATATTAAATGGGGATATCGCCGCCATAAGCGAAATGGAGGGGATGACGGAAAAATCCGCCATATCACTTGTTCTTGAGGCACGCGCGCAAAACGAGGGTGTGGGTATCCGTGATTTCCTGAAGACAGATGTGGCTTATGAGATATACGAGCGCATAAACACCCTGATTTCCGGTTTTGCCCATACCGATTATGCAAAAAGCAAATTACATTTGTATTTTCCGTACCCGGCCTGTAAAAAAGACAGGATAATAAAGTTACAGAAGGAGATTGGCAGTATTATCAGGATGGCAGGTAAGCTCGATGATAATGAACTCTCAGGTTTTTTATCAGGTGTAAAGCCCATCAAAACAAATGTCACGATTCCTGTGATAAGGGACAGGGCTATTATCGCAACCAGTCAGGAAGAGTTCGAAGCAGCCAGAAATTTCCCGGTTTCTGTCCAGATTGTTTCAGAGCCGGGAGAAGCTGTAGATGTGGCGCGGGGATATTCCTACGTTTTCGCAGGTACCAGCCTGGCGGGGATAGATTTTCCGGAAGATATCGATGTTGATTTCATAGATATAAAAAGAACAGAGACGTGGCAGGTGGCACCTGAGAAAGAGCTTGCGTTCTTTGCAAAGAATCTTGGCTCGATTACCTCGGCGATATCGGTTTTCAGGATCATAAGGAAGCAAGAACCTGACTTCTGCGCTAAGATAAAAGATGCTGAGATCGAACGCCTGGCTCTTGGCATATCGAAGATATCCGGGGATTCTGACCTGAAGGGCGGGCTTGATAATGAGATAGACAGGCTCACTTCGATATACGGCCGGCTGAACGATACTATTGCAGCCGCGGAAAAAAGGGCAAATACCGAATTTGGCTCCCTCATTGAAAAAAGCTCGGTCACTGTTAAAGGTTTTGACCTCCTGACAGCGATCGACGGGAGCATCAACAGCCTGTTTGAGAAAGAGATACGGGAAAAATACAATACTGTTACGGCCATTGCACTCAGCACAATATCAAACGAGCTGGGCTTGAATCCGGCAGAAGCCCAGTACCTCAATAACTTCTTCAGCGACGAGGTATCGCATCCCATCAGGGTAAACCCCAGAGGTGCAGAGGTATTGAAAAACCACCTGCTTCGCAGCATCGCTTCCAGGAAACTTGTGCTTTTACGGGAAAATGCGCGCGAGCTCTCAAAATTAAAGGAAACTGCCTCCGTCGTCGTTCGCGAGGTTCTTGATTTTGATGTGGGCTACACCATCGGATGCTTCGTGCATAAATTCTCCCTTGGCATGCCGGCTATCCATGATAGGAACGGTGTTGGATTCATGGGAGGCGCCAACCTTTTCCTTGAGACTCCTGTTCCCATAGATTACTCTGTTGGAGCTTCGCGGTTCAATACCTGTATTGATAAACTTAAAGATGCCCGTGTTGTACTGCTAAGCGGTGTGAACTCGGGAGGGAAGACTTCCACGCTTGACCTCCTGGCACAGATAATCATACTGGCCCACATGGGTTTCCCTGTGCCTGCAAAGCAGTGCGAGCTGGGGTTAGTAGAGGAATTTTTCTATTTCGGCAAATCAAGAGGCACTATGGATGCGGGAGCATTTGAAAGCACGCTCAAGGATTTCTCTTCTATAGCAGGTAAGAAGAACAAGCTCGTGCTAGCAGATGAGCTGGAATCGATCACCGAGCCCGGCGCATCTGCAAAGATAATCTCCGGTATCCTTGAGGAGCTTGATGATAACAACGGAATGGGGGTATTCGTGAGCCACCTGGCAGAATCGATACTCAAGGATACGACCTGCGATATACGCGTTGATGGCATCGAGGCAAAAGGTCTGGACGAACAACTGAACCTGATAGTTGATAGGAACCCGAGATACAATTACCTGGCGCGCAGCACGCCTGAGCTGATCGTGGAGCGGCTCGCGCGGAAGAACAAGGATAATGAGTTCTATAACAGGCTTTTGAAAAAATTTAAATAGCGTGGATCATTTTACGGTTACTTTTCCCCTCATGCTGGAATGGATTGTACACCAGTAATCATATGTTCCAGCCTCATTAAACGTATGACTGTAAGTCTGCCCCTGGTTGAGTTTACTGGAACTAAAGTCGCCGCCCGTCACGGTATGAGAAATCCCATCTTTTTGTGACCATGTAACGGTCCCTCCTTTGACAATCGTTACTTCAGCAGGATAAAATGAGAAATCGATGATCTGTACTTCAGCTTTTTCTGTCGGTGGTGGCGGTGTTACTACCGGCGGAGTCGCTTTTGGCTTTGGTGCCGAAGCCGGTCCAGAGGTACATCCGCTTATAAGTACCACTAATATTAAAATTCCAATAATCAAACCTTTTTTCATTTTTTAAAACCTCCTGTAGCGGGATATAACAGCAGCCACTATTTATATTTTTGGATTAAATATTTTTATAAAATTTTTTTATTAAATGTCGGATTATTGCGGCTCATAGCGTAAAGTAAGTGTGTTTGATTTTCTTTTCCCTTACTCTCTCAATTACCCTTTCAGCCATCCCCCCGGAAGCAAAAATAACCGCATTAAAACCCCGAAGCGCAGCCAGCATGCCCGACTGGGCAACGTCAAACTCGAAATCGCATTTAATCCTCATTTTGTTCACCAGTACCTTTGCAGATGTGCCCATTGCGCCGATTTTCCTGGCATTCTCTTTTTCTAGGATTTCCCGCACCTTTCCAATATCCACCGCCCTTGAGCCGCCTTCAATGATGCCCGGTACCCGGATAATCGTGATGCTGCCTGCAAGCTGCTGCAAATCGCCGGCTACATCCTTAACAGCGATATCCTCACCTTTTTTGCCGCCAAATACCGCCTTACCCTTGACACCTGTCGGGACACTGCCTGCAACCAGCATGCCGTCTTTCATCCCGAGGTAAACCTCATTGCCTGCCGATACATCAAAGCCTGCTATGGCACATCTTATACTCATCAGTTTTGCATCAATAGAGTCCATAAGCTCAAGAACCGAAAGCGGAACGTCACCTTTTGAGATCCCGCGTGCGTGAAATTCACGAAATGTCTGGACTATGGCAGGATGCTTTAAACCGGCTTCGGAGATCAGCTTTTCATCAGCAAAGATATGCCTGGGCGCTCCTTTTCTGAAGATTTTTCCCTTATTGAGTATATACACCCTGTCAGCCCAGGATGCCGCAAGTTCAGTGTCATGAGTTGAGATAATAATCGTTTTCCCTTCACCGTTCAGTTCATCAAGAATCTCCATCGTACCGGCAACCCCGCATGCGTCAAGACCGCAGGTGGGCTCATCGAGCACAAGGATATCAGGCTCCATAACAACAACCCCCGCGATAGCTACTCTCCTTTTCTGTCCTTCACTTATGTTCGCAGGGTTTTTCTTCGCAAGTTCTTCGATATCGAACCTGCGCAATGCCTCCGCAACCCTATCCTTGATATCCTGTGCAGCCATTCCCAGATTTTTTGGACCGAAGGCGATATCTTCGGATACCGTCGGTGCAAATAACTGGCTGTCAGGGTCCTGGAACACAATGCCTACCCGCCTTCTGACAGTATCGATGTTTTCTTTACTGATGTTCTTCCCGAAAACCCTGACCTCCCCGGCTGTCGGCCTGATAAGCCCGTTAAAATGGTAGAATAAAGTTGTCTTCCCGCTGCCGTTCGGTCCGAGCACGGCCACCCTTTCGCCCGGGTTCGCCTCAAAATCTACGCCCGATAGCGCAACTGTACCGTCTGCATATATATGCTCAAGACCGATCGTTTCTATGGCATTCATCATTGCCTCACAAAACCCTGTCAAAAACTACAAGTCCAATGATTCCGAAAGATAGTATTATTCCTAAAACCGCATCATTTCGGTTCAACGGCAAAATATGCGAATACCGTAACTGCGGGTGCCAGGCACGTGAGAGCATGGCTTTATAAACTCTTTCACTTCTTGCAAACGCCCGGATAATGAGCGCCCCGCATAGCGAGGCTGTATTGTACATCCTGCCCGTAAAGCCCAGGTCTCTTGAGAAGCCGCATCTTGATTCCTGTGCCAGTTTAAGCCGTCTCCCTTCATTAGAGAATGTCTTTATATACCGTGCCATGAACGACGAAATCTCGATCATGGTTCCCGGAAACCTGAACCAGCGCATGTTTTCAAGCAGTTCGTTCTCCGATGTCGTTACCACCAGTAGTATAAGGATAGAGGCGGAAGCAAAAACCCTTGTAAAAATTAGAAAACCGTACTCGATTCCCTCAGTATAGATTGAAATAATTCCAAGGTCAATCTTATTCACCCCATAAGTAAAACCCTGGAGCGCAAAGATAAACAAAGCCAGGACAAGCGGGAAAGTGAGCTTTTTACTGTAATCGCGGAATATCCGGAGTTTTAAAGCGATAACGGCGCACAGTATTGTTATAACGACCGGAAAATACCAGTGGTTCATCAGTGTTATGGAAATGATCAGTAAAAACGATATAAGAAGCTTGATTCTTGGATCAATCATGAACCTTTTGAATCCGGCACGTGTTCTTTTTTGTCCAAGATATCTGCCCAGTATCAATGAGATAAAAAACGTAATAGTTACCACAAGCCCGTTCAGGGGGTCGCGGGTAAGCCATTCTATCATCAGGGCTTCCTCCATGCGTTCCAGTAATACCCTGTGACAAGCCCACCTGTTATTCCGACAAAAGCAAATCCCAGCGGCTCACCGAAGCGCGCCATCAACCTTGTACCGATGCCATTCGGGTTCACACCGGGAGCCGCGTGTGCCTCAACAACACCATCGGTGCCTGCCATATTCCCTCCTTTTAAGTAACCGATATATGCGCCCAGTGCAATGACCGAAGCGATTACTATCATTAACAGCAGGGCGGTACCGGTGAAATTATCCTTCCCATGGCTTGCTGCACTGATCAATTCCTGTTTTGTCCCGGATATGTATTTTATCGCATAGGCTGTGAAGGCGAATTCTGCAAAAGCAAGGGGAAGCTGGGTGGGAATAAAACCCAGGGAATACAATTTCCAGTAATACACTACATTGCCCGGATTAAGAGAAAGCGCAAGTTGCAGAGCTGTTGTCAGGTATGTAAGGATACTTCCCACAAACCCGGCCATCCCTGCTGAGAACCAGAGGGGAGTGAAATTCTTCAGCAGCCTGTAAACAAAGTAACCACCAAAAGCTCCCATGATCCCCATCGAGAACGTGTTCGCCCCGATAGTCGTTAAGCCGCCGTGCGCCACGAATGCCTGGAAAAAAAGTGCAATCGAACTTACTACGGCTGTTGCAAAAGGACCTATGAGAATTGCTGCAAGAGGCGTCCCCACGGGATGCGAAGAGGAACCGGTCACAGGCACGGGAATGTGCCATACCGAGATAACAAAGACAACGGCGCCGATGAGGGAGATCCGGGGAAGGTATGATGGGTCTGATGCGATGCGTTTATTTATTATCCGCAGGCCGAGCGTGATGAAAATTGCGGATATTGCATACCAGAATAGAATCCACTGCGGCTCCAGAATCCCATCCGAGATATGTATGTTCAATCCTCCTAAATCAAGTAAGCTTGACTTCACTAAAGTTTACTTGATATAAATAGATGATGGTTTAGAACGAAATTAGTAGTTCCGGTGTCAGGAAAAATCCTCAGATGAATACGTTTTAAAAAAAAATATGCATTGAACCCATTAGTGAGTCCAATGCCTTTGTGCGCTTAAGCCATGCTTGCAGAACCGAAAGCAGGTCTCATCCACATACCTGACATGCTGGTAAACATATCCGTATATGCCCTGGCTGCGTTCTTTACTGGTTCCATCATAGGTTTTACCGGACTCATTACAGGTACGTATGTAAAGAAATCATCAAAAGCCCTTTCGTACATACTTACCCAGGCATTATAAGGTTCTTTATACGCCTCAGGTCGTGCGGCCTGCTTTGATATGTCCGTGGTTTTCTGCGATATCTTCTCCAGGGCGGACACCCAGGAGTTATAGATATTCAGATTAACCTCCATAGACTTCACAAAACTATCAGTCATTTCCTTTGAGGCGGACCTGACAGACTGGATATTGAACAGCCTGCCATAGGTATTCCTGTACGTATCAATCCACAGGTTATAAAACTCCTTATAAGCTTCCGGTTTAGTTTCGCCCTTGGACAGCTCTGCCATTTTATCCGAAAACGACAGCATTGAATCAACCCACGGACGGAACATGTTCAGGTAGGAGTCATTCCAGAGTTTTGCTATCTGCGCAAAGTTCTTGAAATATATATTCGGCATGCCTCCATAGGTCTCAAAGACCGCTCCTGTATTACCCTTAGTTGGCATTTCGATAAAATCCTGGAATATTTTTCCGTACGTTCTTGTCCACATATTGTAGAGCTCTCTATATTTCCCGGCATCAGGTGTGCCCTGAAGCAATTCCTGCGTCTTCCGGGAATTCTCATCTAACATGGAGATCCATGATTGGAAAAGAGCTTTTGATTCCTCTGCACTTTCTTTCAGTTTTTCAAGCGTCTCTTTATCGAGCTGCCTGGTCATGCTTGGATAAAGTTTACCAAAGGTGTTCTGGTACGTCTTCATCCATTCATCATAGAATGCCTTATAATTCTCAGGTGTAGCATTCCTTGAGAGTTCAGCCGCCTTATTGAACAGTTCTACTGTGGAATCGATCCATGGTTTTTGCAGGTTCGTAAAAGAGTCCTCTAACATTCTTGAAACTGCAGCATAGCTACCGGACACTGCCTGGGAGATGTCTCTCTTTTCTTCACCTTCTCCTCTCATCTCTTTCGCCGGCCTCTCTTGCTCTTTCATGGAAATTATCTCTTCAACATTCTTTCCTTCTTTCAACAACTCTTGTATCGGTTTATTATAGTAGCTTTCCTTCTGTCTTTCCTGTTCGTACCTTTCCTGCTCGTCTCTATAGCGCTTCTCCTGATCTTCCGGACTTGGTCGTTCTATAGTTTTTCTCGCTTCCCACCATGAAGATGGAGTTGTTGGGATATCCCTGCGAGCCCCTGCCCTGGAAACTTCTTTTCTTCCTTCGCTTTCTACTTCCATCTGTTCCTGCGGTTCGAATTTCTCTTCCTCTTCCCTGTAATGCCTCTCCTGATAGGCCGGTATTGCTCTCTCCGTATCCTGTATAGGTCTATAATATTTTTCTGTTTTTCTTTCTTGTTCGAACCTTTCCTGCTCTTCCCTGAAGCTTCTCTCCTGGTCTTCAGGTCTTGGCTGTTCTATAGTTTTCCTATCTTCCCACCACGAAGATGGGGTTGTTGAAACAGCTCCACGCGCAGCAGTTTGTTCTTCCTTAATCTTTTCTTCCGATTCCATTTCTTCCCTGGTTTGTCCAGTTTCTGTAGTAGTTCTTCTTCGAGCCATACTCATTCACACTCCCTTTTGATATTTTACTCATTCTAATATGCCTATCGACGATAGATAAAGATTACGATTAGCGTTGGCGTGATACTCAGGGTGGTTATCGGTACCTGCCCAGGATATTGCAGGTCCGGAAGATTCCCTGCTAAAATCGCCGGGTACGGTTATGGGATTTGCATATGGTCAATTATTGCTCCAAAAGTAAGCTTTATAAAGGGAATTGCCGTTAGCTATGGAGGTGATGAACCAATGAGGAATCGTTTTTGCAAATAGCGGGCAACAATCTAAACCGGCAAAGATAGAGCATTTACCTCCTTCTGCAAAGCTTGTTTTCAAGGTGCTGGAGTCCAGTGGGCTTTTGACACAGAAAGATATTGTGAGGAAAACCTATGTTGACAGGATAACCCGCTTATTTACTTCCTGTCCCGATTTGTCTATATATGCCAGGGTGGCGGAACGGCTACGCAATCGCCTGCAGAGCGATTCCATTCCGGTTCGAGTCCGGACCCTGGCTTTCCGGGACCGCTGATATGAAATTGTCTTCTATCACCAAGCAATGTACAGTCCCATGAAATTATATATTCCAAAAACTTAAATACTTTTAACCATATTTTGGTCACAGAGACATGGGTATTAAACTTGAGTCCAATGACTTTGTCAGGGTACTGACAGTAGTTGCAGTAATGGCTTTCATAATGATCTCTGTTGCATACGGGATCACCTATATGTTTGAAAGTGATTCTTCCAGTTTCCCGAATTTCCCGCTTGAGCCATACTACATCCTTTTTATATTCTCCATCGGATTCGTTCTTCTCTCTGTGTTCTTTGAAAAAGTAAGAGATGCCGTATATCCATATTCACTGTTAGGCGGCGCGATAGCCTCAGCGATCTTTACATTCGTTGTCACAGCAGCTATTGGAGGAATGCGCTACATCTGGGCAAAAGGCTTCACGGGGCTGGGCACCGATACGCTGGTTTACGCTCTCTCGATATGCATTATTCTGAGCATGGTTTTGTTCAATCTTGCAAAACACAAGCTTTAATCCGCACATGCGCCCTCCCGATGTGCGATTCGGGCTTTTAAACGAGCATGTCCTCAAGCCCCGCCTCTTTCACGATTTCAAGCGCCTTCTGGATCTCCGCATGCGTAAGAGCCCGGTTTATCTCAGGATATTCGTAAGCCCTGTAATTTGGGTTGTACTGGAACATCAGGTTAAACCTGATCCTGGGAATATTCTCCTTTGTCCACTGAACTATAGGCTTTGTACAGCATTCAAGATGCCCCGGAAGCACAAGTTGTCTCAGGAGTATTTCCCCGCTCTCATAAGCGCTCCTGAAATTCCTGGTCACGACCTGCCAGTAACCGGGGACATTTGAATATTTCTTTGCGCAATCGTCGTTCCCATATCTAAAATCGCCGAGGTACACATCGACCACGCCTTCAAGCAACCTTGCTATCTCCTCTGAGTAGTACATATTGGAGTTCCATACAACAGGCACATTGACTTTCAGCGCGCATAAAATTTTCAGGATAATGTGGGTATGAGGCGTCGGCGTAACAAAATTGACATTCCGCGCGCCGTACGCGCGGCGCAGCGCGATTATCCTTGCAACCTCCTGCGGCAATATTGATTTTCCGCTCTGGGGGGCGGTAGAGATCTCCCAGTTCTGGCAGTAAACGCATGAGAAATTGCACCCTGTAAAAAATATCGTATGCGAGGGCACAAGTTCTGGCTCCTCACCATGATGCATGAACTCAGCGGAATAATGCGAAACCGCTTCGCAACGGCAATAACCAGGCTCTTTCTTCCTGCGGTTCGCCCCGCACTGCCGCTCGCAGAAATGACATGATTCGAGTATCCTATCAGCGATGGCGGATTTCAGGTCAAGGAGCGAAGATCCTGCACGTGGAGGCAGTTCTTTTATAGAGCTTATTTCTTCCAACCTCTCACGGAAAGAGTTCATCGCTTTATCATGCAGGCTCCAGAGCTCATCCAGCGAAGAGTCCTTGTTAAAATCGACGCTGATCGATTGGGATATTAAAAATTGTGAAGGAAGCTTATCCCTCATTACATCAAGGTATCTTGGGAGGTAGACCGGTTCCCGGGACGTTCTTCTCATTGCTCTTCGGTTTTCTACGCTTTCACCCTTATCAGGGGTGTTGAGAACTTCTTTTCGACTTCCACCCTGTGTATCGTATTATATGTACAGAACGGTATAACTCTGCCATCGGGTGTGGCGTAATGGACGCCGCACCGCTTGATCCTCTCAAGGTCCATATTATACAGGTCCATGAAGTGCATGGCGCCTAAAAAGAGCGTATGGCGGTGGAATTCTTTTGTTGCATCCCCTGTCCCTTCCTTCAGGACGTTGATGAAAAGCTGCTTCACGTCCACCGATTTTGGCGCTTTCGCAGTATCTATGTACTTGGGCAGCGCAGAGATAAGGCTGCCGATCATTTTTATCCTGCCGAGGGATTTGCCGATCCATTTTTCGTTGGTCGATGCCAGCTTTTCTACATGCTCAAGAAGCCCCTCCACGTCAATAAAGCGGGTTATAGGTATCATCTTGCCGTTTTCGACATAAATATACGTGCCTGTGCCGCAGTGAGGATGAACAGTGAATTCAATGCTTGGAGAGCCCTCTTCCGCATTCACGAAATGCGAAATGGGTACGACAAAAGGCACAGGATAGAAATCCTCTGCCGTAATGGCTCCACCTGTCTGTTCTTCTATAAGGTCGAATAAATACGGAATGGTTACTCTCTTTTCCATCCTCTCTTCTTTATTAATCCGTCCGGCAAAGGAAATAGGCTGGAAATTGATGCCTTTGACAGTATCCATGTTATTAACAGCGAACCGTATTATATCTCCTACCTGGTCATCGTTAACGCCTTTTGCGAGCGTGGGAACCAGGGAAATACTTGACAATCCGGCCTTTCTGCAATTTTCTATGGCCTTAAGTTTTATTGGGAGAGCATTAAATCCCCTGTTTATAAGGTATGGTTTCTCCGTCACACCGTCGAACTGTAGATAAACCGTATGCAGCCCGGCTGCATTCAGGTCTTCGCAGAATTTCAGGCTCTTTGCAAGCTTGATACCGTTGGTTGCCATCTGCACCTGTGTGAACTTGAATTCGGATGCCATTTTGACGATCTCTACGATGTCCTCACGCACGGTGGGTTCACCGCCGGCGAACTGGATGGCCGGGCAGGGTACGGGTTTTTCATTTCGCAGCGTCTGCATCATAGCTCTTATCTGCTCCAGTGATGGCTCGTACAGGTAGCCGTAGGATGATGCATTCGCAAAACATACAGGGCACGCCTGGTTACATCTGTTCGTCAGATCGATGTTCGCAAGGATGGTGGTCGTTTTATGGGATGAGCATAAGCCGCACGAGTGAGGGCAATTCCCGTTTGTCGGAACATTAGGGTTAGCGACCCCTTCCCCGTCATGCCAGTAGCGGTCAAAGCGTTTGAACTGCTTTGCGCTGGACCAGTAAATATCCTTGAAAGCCCCGTGCTTGCTACACGTTTTTTCGATCATGACTTTGCCATCTTCCTCGAATATCGAGGCATCAATAACCGAGAGGCATTCTGGGCACAACGATTTCGTTGACTTCATAGCCATAATCCTTCTTAATTTTTATCGAACAATGCATTTCTTATATATGAGACTTTTCCTTAATCCTATTCTTCGTTCTAATTTTCTGCCGATAGTTCGAGTCTCCCCATGTTAAGAAAGCTTTTTTAGTATTAAAGCATATCGTTGAACAAAATCAGAATATAAACTGAAGGCAGGCGATTAAACTTTGGTAATAGGAGTAACACTTGTAAACGTAGTGCCGGGACAGGAAAAAGCAGCATATAATGAGCTTCTTAAGATAAAAGGAATTAAAGATGTATATCATGTCTTCGGGGAGTTCGATTTCGTTGTTATAAGCAATGTTGACGGATTAAGCGCCCTGAACAAGCTTGTGGATACCATCAGGGAGAGCGAGAACGTTACAGCCACGCAGACAATAGTGGGAGCGGAGCTTTAAGAGGATACCGGATGGCAATTGCCGAAGAGCTTGCAAAAAAGCAAAAAGCCATAAGTATCGCTGAGTTCTTTGAAAAAAACAGGCAAATACTGGGTTTTGATTCGGTTCCCCGCAGTCTCCTGACTTCCGTAAAAGAAGCGGTAGATAACTCTCTGGACGCATGCGAGGAAGCCGGGATCCTGCCGGATATATTTATTAAAATCGAAAATAAATCCAAGAACCTCCTCACCCTTATTGTTGAGGATAACGGACCCGGTATTGTCAAAGAGCAAATCCCGAAGGTTTTCGCAAAGCTGCTGTACGGTTCACGCTTCCATTCCATGAAGCAGAGCCGCGGCCAGCAGGGTATCGGCATCTCGGCGGCTGTGTTGTATTCACAGCTCACCTCAGGTCGCCCGGCAAAAATTGTATCAAAAATAGATAAGGATGCTCCGGCCCATTACTTTGAGCTGCTTATAAACACCCAGACCAATGAGCCTGAGATCATCAAAGATAAAGTGATAGACTGGGACCGGCTGCGGGGAACACGCATCGAGCTTGAGATGGAAGCCTCTTATTTCAAAGGCAGGCAATCGGTGTCCGGGTACCTGAAGGATACTGCGATAGTGAACCCCCATGCACGCATAACCCTTATCGAGCCTGATAATAACAAGGTAATATTCGAAAGGGCGACAGATAAGCTGCCTGTTCAGCCGAAGGAGATCCTTCCGCATCCGCACGGCATTGAACTTGGCACGTTAATGAAGATGCTGCGGTACACCGAATGTAAAAACACCAGCGATTTTTTGTGTGAGTCTTTTTCCCGCATCGGTGCCCAGACCGCAAAAGAGATATGTAAGAAATCCGGGATAAAGCCCGATGTAAAACCAAAAAAAATAGCGCTGGATGAGGCAAAGAGGCTGCATGAAGCGTTCAAGACTGTGAAAATACAGGCTCCACCTACGGATTGCCTTTCTCCCATAACCGAGGAACTCATCCGCAAGGGCCTTGAAAAAGAACACACCGTCGATTTCATCGAGACAACAACACGCCCTGCAGGGGTGCATAACGGTCATCCTTTCCAGGTCGAAGCAGGGATAGCCTACGGCGGGAATCTCTCAAAGGAGAATAAAGTGGATATACTGCGGTTCGCGAACAGGGTGCCTCTTCTTTACCAGCAGGGCGCATGCGCTGTAACCCACGCTGTCGAGAACATCAAATGGAGGAATTATTCGCTTGACCAGCCGGGAGGGGGAATACCCATAGGCCCGGCTATTATTCTGGTGCATGTGGCTTCGACGCACATTCCGTTCACCTCAGAGTCAAAAGAGGCTATTGCGGACGTTCCTGAGATCATCGAAGAGATTGAGCTTGCTCTAAAAGACGTGGGGCGGCGGCTTAACCTCTATTTATCCAGGCAGGATAACCTTCTGCGAAGAAGGGAGAAAGAAGAGATCATCCTGAAGATACTGCCGCGCATTGCGAAGAAAGTGGGAGAGATACTTGAGAAGCCCACGCCTGATATCACTCCGGTCGTAGCCAAGATCATGGGCAATGTATTTATCCAGAGGTCGGTAAAGCAGAACGGAAAAGGGTGCGAAGTGGAGATAAAACTCAAAAACCACGGCGATGCGGTGCATCATTTCTCTCTCCATGAGACAATACCCCACGATATCAAATCCCCGAGCCCTGAGCCCAAGAAAATCCCTCTTGGCAAGCAGAACGATTATCTCTGGAAAGTCTCACTGAAGCCGGGTGAGCAGAAGGCGATAATTTACAGGCTGGATATCGGGATCGAGGAGGCTTCCAAACTTTCGCAAATCGTGGCTGAAGGGATAGCGGAAGAACATATCACAGGGGCAAAGGTCGTGAACGTATGACAGTGAAAAGCAATAAAGAGATACGGGATTCCACCTCAAAAACAACACTTAAAAAGCTCATACATGATTTCTACGAGCAGTTCGAGAGCGAGACCATCCCCCATATCGTGCTGCCTTCGCGCACCAAAAAGAATATCGAACTTAATGAAGACAGCGATGTATGGGTATACGGCGACAGTGAGAGCATGCGCAGCGCAAAGACAGTAAAGGGCGCAACGCAGCTTCTCAAGACATCATATGTTGTGGAGCTTATGATCAAAGGGCATCTTGACCAGGATAAAAGTTCGACCTTGAGAGAACTGTATTACATCAGCGAGAACTGGGATATAGCCAAATTCAACGAGCAGTCCGAGAGCGACCGCCTGATAGAAGACCTTGAGATAATCACAGGGTTGCAGCGCGAGGATTTCCATGTGCGCCCTGAGGAGAACGGCGCCACAATGTTCGGGCCAATCAAGATAAAGGAAGTTACCAAGCGCGGTGAGCGCACGATGCACTGCCAGGAAGACGTGGGCGAGGCAGGATACCAGATACCGTACAACGTGGAGACGGTACAGTTCCTGGAGCACGATGCAAAGTTCATTATCGCCATAGAGACAGGCGGTATGTACGACAGGCTTATCGAGAACGGGTTTGACGAGAATTTTGACTCCATCCTCGTTCATTTAAAAGGTCAGCCCGCACGCAGCACCCGCCGCCTCATAAAACGCATGAACGAGGAACTAAAGATTCCCGTGGTGGTGTTCACGGACGGCGACCCCTGGAGCTTCCGCATATTCGCAAGCGTGGCATACGGCGCAATCAAGAGCGCGCACCTCTCCGAGTTCATGGCAACCCCGGCTGCGAAGTTCATTGGCGTCCAGTCAACGGATATAGTGGAGTACGAGCTTTCCACGGACAAGCTGAACGACCAGGACATCAAGGCGCTGCAGAGCGAGCTTACAGACCCGAGGTTTGATACCGAGTACTGGAAAGACCAGATTAACCTGATGCTGAAGATAGGGAAGAAGTCAGAGCAGCAGGCGTTTGCGGGGAAGGGGCTGGATTATGTGACGGATACGTATTTGCCGGAGAGGCTGGGGGAGATGGGGGTGGGTTAGCAAATTAAAAACATGAGAAAAAGCACCCCGTCCTCCATTCAAGTTATAATTATCAAATATTGTTATTGATATACATGCAATATCATTGATTTTCTTTTTCACTGAATTCTTCTTCGATTTCCTCTGTTTCAGCTTCTAATAGATTTTCTATTTTCTTCAAGTCTTCCTCGGTTAAGTATTGAAATGTTCGAGGTGGATTTTTAGTGAGGATACCCTCATTTTGAAGTTGTTTTTGCCTAATCGGTGGTCTTATCTCAAATGGATATTTATTTTTATCAATGGCACCAATAATTCCTTCTTCTTTATCGCTCATAGATCTTACTATTTGAGCACCAGCTACAATACCTTTATTTTTCTCATAGATGTAAACAGGCATCCCTTCCCAGGCATCTTTAGCATCCCAAGTATCAAAAGGTGCTTCACCATCATCTAGGAGTGTTTTTAACCAGCCATGATCACCTTCGTAACCGTCGTTATATGGGTCGTATGATACAAGAATCCCGTACCTTACGATTTTTTGTTTTCTAATTTTCCTCATATGTTTACCTCCGTCTATTTAACATATCAAATACATATGTTTGACATGTAATTAACATATAGTACAACATATCATTATTTAAATCTTGTTGTGATGAGATTTACTTCAACTTAACCTACAGCACCCTTTCCCCCCATCCCTCTCGCTGACCTGCCACCCGCCCGCACACCCGATGCCCGGCGCGGGTCGGGGAGAGTATAGATAACAATATTAATACGAGCATACTAATTTAAACAGTGAGATTTATGGAATCTTCGATAAACCTTGAGGCGCGGCTTATAGCTCTGGATAAAGAACTCCATGCCATTTTAAACCTTGTCAGGGAACAGCGGGCAACCGAGAAAAAAACAGGCGTGGTGAAAGAGACCCTGGGCGCGTGGGGTTATGATGTTGACAGCAAGAAATTTGTGGATAATCTGCGCAAGTCGAAAAGATTAGATTGGGTAAAATGAGAGTATTTATTGATACATCAATATTTGTGGATTGCCTCAGGTCGAATCCTGTTATCTCATCTAAAAATTTCCTTGAGAGTATTGAAGGAGAAAATAGTGGATTTACTTCTACTATTGTTGTAGCCGAGCTGAGTGTTGGCGCGTATCTTTCACAGAGAGCAGATGCTATCGAGAAAACATTTAGAATAATATCAGCGGCCTCCATAATAGACCTCAACAAAGAAATCGCAATGTTGGGAGGGAAAATTTACTCTGAATTGGTAAGGGAAGGGAAAGAAATTGAGTTGAATGATTGTTTAATCGCCGCAACCGCATTATCTTCAGGAATCAAAGAAATAGCAACAAGAAACGGCGATCATTTCAAGAAAATAAAAGGCTTAAAAGCAGTCACCCCGGAAGATTTGGGTTTTTAGTTAATTGGCTTCTCTCTAAAGCCTGATAACTCATTTCTCATATTGTTCTAGAATGCTATCAGAATAAATGTCCTTCATCTCCTTTTGTGAGAATCTCAACTTCCCGCAATAACCTCTTGCATGTTTTCGCTCTTTCCTCATTAATTCAACAGAACCCATTTGCGATATATCTGTAAATTCTGAAAAGGCAGGAACTTGCTCTTTATCAACAAGCTTCCCAAGTCGTTCTGAAAAAATAAATCGCTCCAGCATCAAGATAATCTTAGCTTTAGGATTATCATTGTTAAGCTGGTAAAGCTGTGTTTTACCAACCTTTCTTACTTTTCGAATAATATCTTCTTTTAACAATTTATTTATATGGGCGTAAACCGTAGCTTTTGTCACACCTGTCATTCGCGCGACATCAGGACCAGATAATGTATCCTCATAGTTTTCTGCAAAGGTTTCAACTATTTTAACCTGAGGGCAGTTTCCAAAAAGTTCAGATAATACGTACATAGCAATCCATAGTTTAATATCTATCCTTCAAGTTTAGTTTTTATCCTACTTAACTATTTTGCGCTATTGCAGCCCCCATCCATCCACCAATCCTCCGCCCCGGCACTCGATGCCCGGCGCGGGTCGAGAAGGGAAACTTGAATTGATTGTGGGAATTTTAATAAGAAGATAAAAGATAGGAACATCTAAAAGTAAATCTTATCATGGTGTTCGTAATCTTCTATTATCACCACTTTGTTTTGCTCATCCACTGAATATATCAAAACAAAGCTTTTATCAATATGCACTCTGCGCAGATGCTGCATAGGTGCATTTAGTGGCTTGAAATGCAGCGGATTTTCTCGAATCTGCCTGATCTTTTTATCGATTATTCGCATCTGTTTTGGGTTCTTCTTTGCAAGTTTGGAGAGTATCCTGTCAACACTTTCCCTCACTTCAAGAGAATACATATCATTCTAAACCGTAATGGCTTCTAAAATCAGTGACCTTCACAGTTCTCTCTTTTTGCCTCGCCTTGATTTTTTCGATGAATTCAGGCCGAAGTTCAGGTTCAAGAAGCGATCTGCCGTACTCGTTTACAACCTTGTTAATGGCTTCAGATTTGTTTTTTAGCCCGTGTTTTGCTTTTACTATATTCAATACCCTGTTAGCCCTATCATTTATGTCTATAATCGCTTTGACCATATTAATGCAATATTAATAGAGTATTAATATCGTATATATGCTTTGTGATTTCAACCTGGCAGAGTATCACCTTCCCTTCACCAAGCCCCCCGCCCCCATTATCCGATGCCTGGCGCGGGTCGGGGAGAGCAAATCAAGTAAAGCGAGATTTACATCATCCCTAAGATGAATTCTTTAAATCAGCCGAAATTCCAATTAAATCTCCCTGTATTCATGTTTTCGGCTCAATATATCTACTATCTCAATCTCCTGGCTATGTTTGTGAAAAACATATATTACTCTAAATTTTCCAATATGTATCGACCAGTAAGGATTTCCTACTAATTTTTTACCAATTGGCGCTCTTGTTTTGAGTTCTAATATCTTGTTCCAAATCTGTCTTTTGGTTTTAACATCCTTTATCTTATAGTAAGAGACATTAGTTCTTAGACGAATATAACTACTATCCTCTCCATTAATTATTGGGGGGATGTGGATGAGTAAAATTTCGTGTGTAAGGTCATCTCTAAAGCGTATTAGAGATCCTGT
>CABMIB010000028.1 GCA_902386135.1 uncultured archaeon | reverse complement strand
TTTGCGCAGTACTGGCACCATATTGCCCAGAAATAAATTGCAACAGGCTTGTTCTCCTGCTTGGCTAAATCAAGGGAGGCAGTCAGGTTTCGTGACCATGTAAGACCGCCAAGATAACTGGAGTTTTGGTCGCTCAGCCTGAAATCCGTAAGTGAAATATTATAAGAGCCATAGGCAAGGGATATGATCAACACCAGTACGATTATTGTCAGTAATTTCTTAGTTCTCATATGTTAGTTCCTGATTGATTCGACCTGAATATAAGCCTTTATAGTTCATGTGTTTGTATTCCTAATTTTTAATCTTCTCCGTACATATATACTTTACGAAAGACGTAAATTAAATCATACTACCGGCAGCGTCAGGATTTTCACCCCTATGAATAAATAAATAACTGCTGTGGCGCCTATTGCTATCATGCTCTGCTGCAACTCCTTCTCACCGTTGGATAGTCTCTTGCTGATAAGGTAACCAGCCCACAGTGTGAAGATAAAACCGAAAGACAGCAATATTATCTGCATTTGGTTTATGGTATCGAAATTTATTGCAAATTCCCAAACTTTCCCGAAGAATTTACCTATATTTTCTGCGATATAGAACAAACCTTTCAGCAGCCTGAACGTATTCTCGGCTAAATAGACGGAAAGGCTCAGAGGAATAAATGCGTAAGAGAGGTCAATAAACTTCTGCTTTGTATTTTTACCTGAGAAAGATACCCTGGTAGAAAGATACATCAATCCCGCAGCGCCCAGCGTTATCGCAGCGAAGATTATGACCGCCCACATATTTCTCCAGTAGAGGTCAAGGAACGTAACGGAATTAATCGGAAGCGTGGATTTGACAAAACCGATCACTGTGTTCCTGAACTGGAGGCGTTCCATCCCCAGCACGAAGAGGAATATGATGATTATCCCGTGTACCAGGTACGCCTCATCAAGGTGCGTTCTTCTTGATCTCACTAAATCCGCACCCGGAAGGCGGGGACTTATGCGGATATTCTCCCTTGAGCAGGACTTCACGCACTCCATGCACATAACGCAATAATTGTTGCGCTCCATCGTTTGCGGGAACTCACCAACCGGGCAGGCTTTGCCCGCCTCTGTCCCGATAACGCATTCTTTTATATCATGTTCCTGGCAGGTCTTCTTTGATTTGCAGCGAAGTTCAATGGCAGAGAGCATGGAGAAAACCCCGAGCACAAGCCCGATAGGACAGATATACCTGCAAAAGCTCCGCTTTTCGTATATAGCGCCCATGACTACAGCAAGTCCTGTGAAGAACAGGAGCAGGAGCGCTGTATTCGGCGGATTTCTTGTGAACATGAAGAGATGGCGCTCAGCCGCGAAGATGAACAGGAAGAATATAACTGCCACCCAGAGATTGCGGTATTTCTCAGGGTATTTTTTTTTCAGGCTGTATACGGACTGGGTCCAATCCCCTGCAGCGCCTATCGGGCATGCGAAGCACCAGAACCTGCCGATGAGAATGATGGTAAAAGCAAGAAGAGGATGCCAGATATCCCAGATCATAGTGGTCGCAAAAGGTATCCCACCCGGGAAACGCAGGTCAGGCTCGCTTGAGAGCCCGAAATAGATAATGATTAGCAGGACAATGAAGAAAATTAAGTTTACGGCAGGCTTAAAGAACCTGTTCTTGACCATATCTCTGAAAAAGTACACATCGAGCAGGTCGGGTTTTTCATTGTTTTCGTGATCGCCAGTATCGTTTTTACTCATACAACCTCATCTAACACTAGGGAAATAAGGCAGCAACCGTGCCTGGATCACTTTATCTATTCCAAAGAGCATCATCAATCCAACGATTATTAAAACGAAACCTGAGAGTTTCTTAAAGAAAGCACCTCTTTTCACAAACCAGCTTACGCGGCCTGATATGCTCTTACCCGAATACGCTATTATAAGCATCGGAATGCTTACGCCCAGCGAATATACCAGAAGAAGGACCGTACCGTGTAAAAGGTCGCCGGTACTTGCCGAGCTTTCAGCCACGAACGCAAAGACAGCACCGAGGATAGGACCGACGCAGGGAATCCAGAGTATGCCAAGGGACATTCCCAGTACAAGACCGCCGAGGAGTCCTTCTTTCGGGGCTTTTGATTCCAGGCTCCCGAGAAATGATACATGCTGGCGTCCGAAGTCCATAATAGAACTTGTGATGTTCGTATATATCCGGTTAATATCTTCATCAAGCAGGACAGCACCCATGCCCATGATAAACAATATCGAGAACCAGCGCAGGTATTCGGTGAAAAAAGTGAACGATGCGACTGCGGAAATGAGCACTCCCATCAGCGTGAAGGTGAAAGACATCCCGGTGACTATGGCAACAGGACGGAGCCTGCTGCCCACGGAGCCTGAGAGCACGGCGGGCAGCACGGGTAGAACGCACGGCGTTATCACTGTTGCCATGCCTGCTATGAAGACCCATATTACTGATGGTGCGGTGGGCATTTATGTTTTGGCTATCGTGTCTATATTATCAGATTCTTTTTGAATGGTTGTTAAATCGCCCGTCAATTTTATTACCAGAACTTTACCTTTTGTTTGCGGGGTGTACTTATCAAGCGCGGCTGGTACGGATTTGTTATCCGTTACGTTAAACGCTTTGACAAGTTCTACTTGGCCGTTCACCGGGGTCCAGCTCGTGTAGCTAATATCCGAGAATTTGCCGGGCTCTGTAATTACCTGCGCATAGGCTGCATTCTTATAATCTACAGCGTCAAGCAGAGGTTTATATGTCTGGTATGATGTCTGCATGCTCTTCGGATTGCTCATCAGTTTCAGGACATTATCCACGTTCTGGCTGTGTCCGTAGACAAGAGGTCTTGTGTACACGATGTTCTTCATCCCCTGTTCTACGTGCGCTTTTAGGGTCACATCCTTTGTATTATCGTATCCCATGTCCTGAATTTCGATCCATGAAGATGGGTTGAAATCTGCGCTGTACATGCCTATTATCGTTTTATTGTAGAAAGAATCGTCCCGTACATACTTACTTAATAATGTATCCTCCATTTCCGTCCCTACAATCATTTTGGTATTGACGAAGTACGCCCTGTTGACTCCGGCAGGTGTAAGGTTCAGACCATCCGCAAGCGAGTTAAAATTGCCGGGGAGGCTATATCCTGACAGGTCAACCTTTGGCTGCGTATTTGCAACCGTTTCTGGTGAGCCTGGTGTCTTGGGCTTAAGGATGGGTATATAATTATCACTCACAGGAGCCGTGTTTGTCGCCATTGAATCGGGATATTTCCCTTGGTATTCCTGGTCTATAAGAGCCCTGGCTTCCTTAAGCGTCTTTCCTGCAGCAAGATAATCCTGAACCTTGCTGGCTATTGCAAGGCATGTATCGCAGTTGCTGGCGTGGTCATCATATTGCCAGTTGTCATTTATGTAGCAGTCTCTCAGGAAACGATGGGGTTTTCCATTCGAGGCAACACTGCCATGCCCGCCGCATCCGCAGTAGCAGGGTATCTGCTCCAGTATATCAGGATGCAATGTGGCGTATGTATAGCCTTTCAGTGTCATGGCATCCTTATAAGCGAAACTTGGGAGTTTTAATTGATTTGTTGTCGTTGGATTTTGTGAGGAGCCACCGCCGGATAGCATAGTATAACCTATTCCGGCAAGCAATATTACGGCTACCACCCCGATGATCAATGTACTGTTCCCTTTCTTTTTCGAGACTTTTTTGCTCTTTTCTTTTACGTTCGTTGCTTTCTTCTCAGGCTTCATTCTCATGCCTCTTTATATTTTGCGATCTGGTTTATTGTATCAAGGAATACTTCCGTCTCCGTATATCCGGGTATTCTTTTTATCTCGGTGCCTTTCGGGTCAAGAAATACCTCAGCAGGAGTACCGCGCACCCTGAAATCCCTGGTTTCGTTCTTTTGCTTGTTTACATCTATTGAAACCAATATGAAGTTTTCGTTCAATGTCCTGGCCACGCTCCGGTTAGTGAAGGTTTCCTCTTCGAATTTCTTGCACCAGCCGCAGTATTCCGACCTGAAATAAACGAATACCGGCTTGCCCTGTGAGCTTGCCTCCAGAAGCGCGGGCTGGAGATCGGTATGGAAGTTTAACCCCTGTAAAGTAATTTTACCGGCAACCGGGTTGTCCGGTTGCATGTACAGATAACCCGAAGTGAGCGTAATAAGGGCAAGTAATACGAACATCCATTTTTTCGGGTACATCAACTTTACGATAGATGTAAAGTAATATAAGGATTGTGGTTTAGGTTAAATGGCTATACCTGTAATTATTTCTCCAGCGACTTCAGGATATTGTGTTTTACATTCTCAGGCTTTGGCACTTCTTTCGTGAGATTGCTTATCTCTTCTTCGCGTTTTTTTGTCGCGGGGGATTTGCTTTTCTCATGACAGGCGCTGCACCTGTATCCGATGATGGCAAGCCTGGATGAATAGACCGGGTGCCTGTTCTTGATCGTGAGGCCGGTCCCGCAGTCCATGCATTTATTCTGATCGGTGTTTGTCATTTCTCTTTACCTCTGCCACTTTTAACAGAAAACCTCTCTCGCACGGTCCGGATAACTCGCCCACTACGTTCACAACAGTGAACTTATCACCCCGCCTGAGCCCTGCCGGACGGCATATTTTATAATTCTCGCAGTTCAGGAGAGTGCATTCTACAGGCTCGTACACTATTTTTGAGCCCTTAATCGCCTTCCTGGATTCGATGCCCATCACTATAGGGGCTTCTATTACTTCCACTGCGCAGACCCCGGAGTCATGTATGAAGCACTCAAGTTTACCCCCATTGCGAATGGCGATTATCCTGTACTTGCTCCCGACATTCAGCCCGAGGCACGTTTTATTAAGTTTGCAGACCTCGCAGTCTTTCGCAGCTCCCTTAAAGATGAACTCGTTCCCGGTTTTTGCCAGTTTTGTTCCTATCAATGTTATTATTGTATCCGATTCTTCCATATGATTCACCTTATTTTATTTATAATTATCAAATCACTTTTGTGATCCTTGCGACTTTTTCTGCCGCTTCACGTGTCAGTCCCGTCCCGAGTATGGTATACCTCTCAGGACGGATTTCATGCGCATGAAGGAGCGCCTTGATAATATATTCTTCCTTTATTCCCAGTTCGGCAGCGCAGGTAGGCGCACCGATGGTTTTAAGAGCGGTGCGGATTTCCTGCCAGTTGCCGCCGTGCAGGTACATCATCATTATCGTGCCGACGCCGCATTGCTCGCCGTGCAGCGCCGGCTCCGGCGCGAGCTCATCCAGCGCGTGGCTGAACTTGTGCTCCGAGCCGCTGGCAGGGCGCGAGGAGCCTGCAATGCTCATGGCCACCCCGCTTGCTACGAGCGCTTTCATCACGGTCCACGCCGATTCCTCGATACCGGGCTTTATTGCCCCCGCCGATTCGATCAGTATTTTTGCAGTCATCTTCGAGATTATCGACGCATACTCGCTGAAAGGTTCGTCGCGCAGCCTGTGTGCCAGTTCCCAGTCCCGCACTGCGGTGTAATTGGAGATTATGTCACCGCATCCGGCCGCCAGTAACCTGTACGGCGCAGCGGCTATGATCGCTGTATCAGCTATGACCGCTATGGGTGTTTGCGCTGCCTCTGATACTGTTCTATTGTCCCTGCGTATAGAGGCGCGCGAGGAAACGATACCGTCGTGCGATGCTGCAGTAGGTATGCTCACAAAGGGTATATCAAGATGAGTGGAGGCAAGCTTGGCTATATCTATGGACTTCCCGCCTCCCACGCCCAGCAAGAAACTGGCTTTTGTTCCGGCTGCCCTGTCCTCAACTTCCTTAATCTCATCCATGGTGGGATTTTTTATTATGATGGCATCCACATTAAAGCCGCAATCCTCAAGGCAGACTTCTACCGTCTTTCCGGCAGCCTTCAGCGTAGTCCCGCCGGCAACTATAAGGGCGTTTCCATTAAGCTTAAGGTCTTTACATACCTTACCAGTGTCATTGATAACACCATGACCGACTACTACATTCCTAGGAAGCTGCATCCACTTGTTTTTATGGTTGTCTGTACTATCTTTCATAAGGTCTCGACATGAGTATTATAGATACATTATGGCAGTATATATATAAGTATTACATTAGCGGCATAATCAATGATACGTCCTACAATCCTGTGGACACGGTCACGTATGCTATACTACTCGGTCTTAGCATTTTCGGTATCCTGAGGCTGCTGGAGAAGCTCAAAGTGGAGATTGATTCGCGTTTCATAGTCGCGATAACGCCGTATGTCCTTGCAGGTTCGGCCCTGCGCGTACTTGAGGATTCAGGAGTGTTCGCTCCGCCGCTCCGGTATCTTTTTATAACCCCCATTATCTATTTTTTTATATTCTTTGTCACTATAACCCTGTTAGTGGTTGCGATTTTTCTTCAGAGGAAAGGAATAGTAAAAGATTATCATCCGTTCTTCGGATACGCCGGGGTGGCGTGGACTTTAATTAACATCGCTGCGCTGCTGACCGTAGGGACTATAAAGAACCCGGTCCCTGCGGCTGCAATACTGACGCTGGGCGTAATTTCAACGGGTATTGTCTATGCTGTATCCAGAATGATCAATTTCAAACTTCTTACAGACAAACTCAATATATCCATCCTGTTCACACATTTGCTTGATGCGTCTTCCACTTTTGTCGGGATCGACTGGCTCGGGTATTATGAAAAACATGTGGTTCCGACGCTTTTCATCGACACATTGGGAAAATATACAGATCACCCTTCGTTCGTGATGTACCCCCTGAAGCTGCTTGTGTTCATACCTGTGCTTTACATGCTTGATTACAGGTTCGATGCCGAAAAAGAAAAGAAACTTATAAATCTGATGAAGTTAGCCATACTTGTGCTGGGGCTTTCGCCTGCAATACGGAACACTCTCCGGCTACTGATGGGGGTATAATGTGCAAAAGGATTCTGAATATATAAATTCTTTAAAGAAATACATTCTGGCTGCCGCGGGTATCTTCTTCTTCATGTTAATAATCGGCGTGCTGGTATCGGAACTGAACCCGGCCTCGTCCGGGTATCTGCTTGAGATGATGAAAAAGGCATTTAGCACGATTACGTCGCTTGACCCTTTCAGCCGGATGATTGAGATTTTCAAGAACAATGTGCGCAATAGCCTGCTGGCTCTTGTTCTGGGCACCGGGCTTGGCATAGTCCCTTTTATTGTTGCGGCAGCCAACGGGCTTGTCCTGGGCATGCTAACTGATTTCGTCTCAAGGCAGCAGGGGGCGCTTTTCGTTCTTGCCGCGATAATACCCCACGGTATCATCGAAGTACCGATGGTGCTGATAAGCGTAGGGATAGGGTTCAGGCTGGGGCATGTGGTGTACATGTTCTTGAATGGTGTAAGGACCGATATAAAACTGGAGATGATGCAGGGCATATGGTTCTATGTAAGATGGGTAGTTCCCCTGCTCTTTGTGGCTGCATTCATTGAATCTTACGTGACGCCGCTAATCGCCATGCGGTTTGCGGGGCTTTAATCGGAAAGTACATGAATCACACAGTACATTTGTATATTCTTTATGGATTCACTCTAAAGAAGACGGTATATGGAAGATAAGCTGCTGAGGCATGGAAGCATAATATTCTTTGCTACTATTATTTCATTCTTTTTTGCGTATGTTTTCCAGTTCTATATGGCAAGGGAACTCGGGCCGGAAAGCTACGGCATACTGGGCTCCATGCTCTCACTTCTTTACGTTTTCTCGGTACCGGCAAGCGTGGTCACGACAACGCTGGCTCAGGTCGTATCTGAGCAAAAAGGAAAAGAAGAATATGGAAAAATAAAATCGATCCTTTTGATATCTGTTAAGAAGCTGATGTACATAGGCGTGATTATTTTTATTTTATTGATGGCGATAAGTCCATTTCTTAAAAACGTCTTGAATCTTCCTTCGGAGACTCCCGTGATCATACTGGGTTTTTCTCTTATATTTATCACAATACTTCCTTCCCCGAGAGGGGTGCTTCAGGGGATGCAGGAATTCGGCAGCCTTGGATTTAACATGGCAATGGACAAACCGGCGCTTTTACTATGCGGCATCCTTTTTACATATCTTGGCATGGGTATTGACGGCGCAATACTATCTTACGGCATTGCTGCGTTAGTGCTCCTGATAATTGCTCTTTTGCCCCTGAGATTTATATTTAAGAAAGAGAGTGAAAAGGTCGATCTTTCGGTCTACAAATATGCTTCTCCCGTACTTGTACTGATACTCTGCATAACGGTCATGAGCAGTATTGATATTATTTTTGTCAGGAAATATTTCCCAGCGGAGGTATCAGGATACTTTACAGCCATGAAAATGCTTGGCGAGGTTATTTATTTCTTAGCCCTCGCCCTTGGAGGAGTGCTTCTCCCGAAGGTGAGCGAACTGGAAACGCTCAAGGTAGCGCACGGGTTCCTGCTGCGGAAGACTTTGATTTATTTTGGCATCCTTCTTGCTGCAATCCTCTCTGCTTATGCCTTTGCGCCTGAACTCATGATAACTATCCTCTTCGGGAAAGTTTATTCTTCAGTTGCGGGTTATCTTATCTGGTATGCTCTTGCAATGGGTCTGCTATCTCTTGCGATCGTCTTCATGTTCTATGATGTTTCTGCGAAAAGGACCGCGTTCAGGTATCCTCTGGTCATGTTCACATTTCTGGAAATAGTCCTGCTGATGGTATTCCATGAGACCATAGGCCAGATAATAGGGATACAGATAGCGGTTTTCTTTGTTCTTCTTCTGAGCGTGATAACGATTAACAGGAGGTATATGAGCCATGCTCAAGATGGTTAAAATATAATTCTCTTTTCTTTGTATTTTTCGAATGTCAAAATATCATACGCTTTCTTTAGACTTTTCTAATGGCTTATGCCTGAAAAAGTATAAGTAACACCCTGTAATAAAACGAGGGAATGTATAAAAAGGATGAGCAATGTAAGCCTTTTAAAAGGCTTGACCGCTTGCTAAAAGGGTTGATTTGTAATGCTCCCTTTTTCCGCCTTTGAAAAGACAAGAAAGGACAAAAAACAATAACGGGTGAGTCAAATGCGAGTAAAAAATGATAAGTTTCCAGTAGAAAAATGTATGGCTAAAAAAAGTTGTGAAGGTTGCCATGATTGTGAAGGAAGAAAATGGGAAGCCTTCCAGGCCTTACTGAGCAGGCTATGATATACAATTATTTCGCCTCTGTGAACCACGACCTCTCCCTTCGCATTATCTCCTTTTCCTCCTCAGGATTGGTCGGCACAATGATTTTCTTTATGTCTGTTTTAAAAATGTAAACAGGGTGAAAGTCATCGTATAAAGGTTCAAACCATATGCCATCGTCATCACAGTCCTTTATATACCCTAAATAGTTCGAGCCGGTTAAAGTCTGCACTTTAACGAGATTATATTCAGGCTTCTTCTTATAGTGCTCCAAAAGCGAGGGATTATTTACCATTTCCTCAATAATCCTTGACATTTTTTCCTCAACCGTTTAACAAACAGAAAATTTTTTTCTATACTCTTTAATTCTTTACCCTTATTTATTTTACGTCCTAAAATAAAACTTTCTGTTCCAGCTATGCAGGTAGGATATTTTCAAGCCCTATGCGGATAGTACCCTGCACCTCAGTTGCGGCTTGCTGCCGTAAGGACCGCTGTAGGAAGAAATAATAAGCACAAGGTAAATAAAACCGGGTTATGTTCATAAAAAATTTACAGGATTGTGAGGAATTCTTAGCAGGGGATGATTCGCTCCTGCGCGAGCTTTTGCATCCGGACAAAGCAGACCTGGATATCAGGTACAGCTTGGCACATGCTGTCGTAAAGCCCGGGCAGACATCAAAACCCCATAAGCTAAAAACCTCCGAGGTGTATTACATCCTTGAAGGGGAAGGTATAATGCATATAAACGGGGAATCCGAAAAAGTCAAGCCGGGCCAGGCAATTTACATCCCGTCGAACTCAAGACAGTACATCCGGAACACAGGACGCTCCGACCTGAAATTCCTGTGCATCGTAGACCCCGCCTGGCAGCATGAGGATGAAAAAGTGTTTTAAACGTTGCACCGGACGCTCACTCTAAGGCTTCCATGAACCTCTGTTTGATCTCCTTTGCAGAAAGAGGGATTTCCTTGCAGGCAGCGTTCACAGGCTTCACGATTACATGAATGAAGTTCACTTTGCGCGATAAAGCCGCCTTTAATTCCTCTTCTGTATGCACCCTTACAGTATCCTTTATCCCGTCCGCTCGTGCAAGGAGTTCAAGGTCTATCTGGGTGCGGGTACAGGTCTCCTGGTTCCCGGTAGAACCGTACGCTGCGTTATCGACCGCTATTATGCTCAGGTTCCGGGGATTATAAGCACCGGCAGCCGCCAGGGCATTCGGGTTCATGAGGATGCTTCCGTCACCGTCGATAATATACACATGCCTTTCCTGTACAAGAGCGAGGCCGAGCCCGATGGATGAAACAAGCCCCATCGAGCCGAGCATATAGAAATTAAGCTCCCTGTCCTTGATTGTGTATAGCTCTTTAGCAGGGATACCGAGGTTTGAGAGTATGATATCATCATCCGCCACTGATGTTAATACTTTTATCGCATCATATCGCGTCATCGAGGGCGTTCTGATATCCGAATTAAAATCTAGCGCTGAAGCCCTGGGAGTAATCTCACATGGTTCGGGAACCTCCTTCGAAGAGCCTTCCCATACGGCAGGAGAGATAAGCGCGATATGCGGTCTGGTGTTTTTAAAAGCATCTTTGATCACAAGGTCTATTTTATCCAGTTCATCTTTTGATTCGATCTTTGTGAACTTTACACCTGCAGCATCAAGAATCGCAGGCATTCTCTTCCCAAGCAGCACCTGCGCCTCTATCGATTCTTTGTAAACGCCGCGCCAGCTTGCAAGCACCGGAAGCGGGATGCTGTAGGTAAGGTTGAGGGAAAGAAGCACATTTATCATATTGCCGATACCCGTACTCTGGATGACCATGACCGGCTTTTTTCCTCCAAGGTACGCGCCGGCGCAAATCCCGACGCCATTCTCCTCACGGGTAAGTGGAACGGTCTGTATACTCCTGCTTATCAGGGGAAGCAGCACCTTTATCCTGTCGCACGGAAGCGTGGCTGCAATGTCTATGCTGTTATCTTTAAGGATTTTAACGACCTTTTGCTCGGGGCTTTCCATCAAGCCAATACCTTTTTCGTGATTATTTCCTCAAGCGGGACATGTGCATTTTCTGCGTACGCTGCCGGCTCTATCTTGTGCGGAGAGTAATCCATCTCAAGACGTTTTACGCCGCCGCCTGTTATATTCAATAAAATGTGCTCCTCTGCATCTATCTTCTGGCTGTTTACCGCCTCGATCAAAGACGCGACCGCCACTCCGGCAGGCGGGAAGATATCGATTCCTTCGTACCGCTCGAACAACTGCTGCGCTGCTTTTGCTTCGCTGTTCGAGATGCCGTACATCATCCCGTTAGTTGAACATAGGGCATCGTAAACTCCTCCTCCAATTGAATAGGGGGGTTCCCTGTTAGAGAGGATATCAGCGTACATCTCATGGATGAGTTTCTTCGGGTCCGGCATATCGATATCTTTCAGAATCTCACGCCTTCCCGCTTCCCATGCATGGTACATTGGTGCAAATGGCAGGTTTTGAGCAAGATGAAGCCTGGGCAATTGTGCGCCAAACCGCCCATCCTCAAGCAACCTGAGTGAGGCTTCCCAGGCCGCAATGCCGCCTGTTCCGCTTCCGATCGCCTGGAAGTAATGGTCAGGCATCCGTTTCATGTAAAAAGCCGCATCAAGCATCACGGTCCCCATCCCATCCCTGCGCGCCACGTTCCTTGCTCCGCCTTCTGCCAGCATGCCGGGAAGAGAGGATAGACGCTCGGCAAGGTGGATCGAATCAGTATAATCGCAGTTCTTTCCCATCTGGATAAGGTGTATGGAATCAGTGGGTTCTTCGGGCAGCCACATTCTTGACATGCCGCTTTCAGGGACTACGATATAAACCTTTACTCCGGTCATTCCTGCGACATGTGCAAAAGCCCGCGCTGTGTTCCCTGCTGAAGCCAGTACGAGCGAGCGCCCGGTATTTTTAAGCTTCTGGATGGTCGGGAAGGCTTCAAGCTCCTTGAAACTGCATGTTTTTATAAAGGCTCCCCGCTCAGGCCAGTAGCCATTAAAAGATATGTATAAATTATTTAACCCGAGCTCAGCAGCAAGTTCCGTACTTTTATAAGTTATAGGACCGGAATCAGATGTGATTATTTCATGTATTGGCAGCCAGTCATGGAACTTCCCCATCCCGGGTACATCTTTTAACATGAGCTGCCTGCTGCTGTACTTCGCCCGCAAAAGCGCGCTGTCCGAAGGGCATTTCAGGCGGTCGTCATAATAAATGCTTGAGCAGCCCGTACAAATCAGTGAATATTTAGAGTGAATGGGTCTCGGTAAGGCGGGATGAAATTGAGAAATTGTTGCGCTACATGCGGATTCACTTTTTGTCATAATTAATGGTTAAACTTAAGTGAGTATTTATGTCTTTCCGTTCAGAAAGGATTTTCTTCCTGAAAAGGATAGAAAATTAAGATTGGAATACGATTGTACACTTTAAAGTAATTAACAAACTAAAAAAAACAAAAAAAGAAGCGGGGTTTACCCGCTTAATCCATTCCTTCCATTCCGCCCATGCCGCCCATTCCCGGTGGCATTCCTCCTGGTGGCATGCCGCCAGGTGCTCCTGATTTGCTTGAGAGCACATCATCGATGCGCAGGATCATAGTAGCAGCCTCTGTAGCAGAATCGATCGCCTGTATCTTTACCCGCAGGGGTTCAACGACTCCTTCCTTCAGCATATCCACGACTTTGCCTGAGAACACATTAAGCCCGGCAGTTTTCTTTCCTTTCTCATGCTGGCTTCGCATTTCAACGAGCATGTTTATGGGGTCAAGACCTGCGTTCTCTGCCAGGGTTCTCGGGATAATTTCAAGCGACTCGGCAAACTTGCTCACTGCGAGCTGTTCCCTTCCTGTCAGTGTGGCTGAATATTCCCGCAGGCGCAGTGCTAACTCAACCTCCGGCGAACCTCCACCTGCTACAAGGGTCTCATCCTCGATCGCCACTCCCACGACTCTTAAAGCATCATGCAGCGCGCGTTACGCCTCATCCACCACGTGCTCTGTTCCGCCGCGAAGGATGATAGAGACTGCCTTGGGGTTGTGGCATTCTGTGACGTAGGTCATCGCCTCGTCACCGATCTTCTTTTCCTCGACAAGACCTGCTTTTCCGAGGTCTGAATCACTAATCTCTTTCAGGCTTGTGAGTATCTTCGCACCTGTTGCGCGGGCAAGTTTCTCCATATCGCTCTTCTTGACTCGCCTGGCTGCGTATATTCCAGCCTTTGCAAGATAGTGCTGGGCGATATCGTCAATGCCTTTCTGAACGAAAACCACGTTCGCGCCG
>CABMIB010000027.1 GCA_902386135.1 uncultured archaeon | reverse complement strand
ATGATACTGATTCGTCCAGAGGTACCATTTCAAGCTGTGTCATCAGTATTGTCCTATACTGCTCAACAAGATCGAATCGTTCCTCACGGATAGGTTTTACAAGCAATTCAAGAAGCGTCACATATGAGGTTATGCCGGTTGCTTTACCCTCAACTATTTTATCGATCAGAGGTTCAATTTTTTTTAGGAAAACAGGATGTTCTTCGATATAGTAGATCAGCACATTAGTATCCAGGCCGATCCTCCTGTAGTTTACCAACTCTCTCTCTCCTTTTTGATATACTCTTCCACATCGATGTCTTTCCATATCTCCTTACCCAGACCCTTCAAATTCTTAAGAGATACAGGTTTTTTTACGTCCGTTTTTTTCATCACGATCTCATGGTTTTTTCCATAAACCTGTAATGTATCTCCTTTTGAGATACCCAGAAGCTCCCTGACTTCCTTGGGAATCACAACCTGGAATTTATGGCTGACTTTTGTTAAAGGCATAGTTGTACTATATGGTTGTACTGGTATTTCAATTTTCTTCCGTAACTTTCGAACTTATTCTATAGCATCATTAACCCCTTTAGTCTCTTTATCGGCCAGACCAGGCACTTGCGTTGCGGTTCGCAGTGTCGCCCAACCTCCCCGATTCACCGGGCGCGCCGTCAGGGATGCGGCTGAAGCTGCAGCGGAGGGAAGGGGCGCATCCGTGTTGGGACATATACGATAATTGACTGTCAGGATTGGGAGATGGATTTTTATGATGTATAAAATCTTAATTCAAGAGAAACTTTATGCATCAAATCGTTGTAGCAAGTTAAGTTGTTGTTGAGTCTAGGTGCTTATATGAACATAGGAAATATATTGAAGGCTTTTGATATCAGTCTTAATTATAAAAATATAAAGATAGTAAGACATAAACTAAGAAAAGATAATGAATTGGAATTAATCAGAAATGGATTCTTTGAACAATATCAATCAATTCAAAGTAATCCTGTTTTTAATAAATGTGATGCTATTATTTCTTTTCTTGTCGATGAGCATTCGAAAAAGACAATATTCAAAGGTATATTTAAAGTAATAAACGAAAAAGAATATGAAAAGGGTGATGTGCGAAAAGAATGCAGTGATGTTTGGAAACCAGATGGAAAAAGGAGATTCTACACACTTGAAAAAACAAGAGATCTTGAAGAGCTTTGCGATAGGCTAGTAATTGAATGGGGAGGAGGTGAAAGGGCTTGGGATCAATGGTATATATATAAAGGAGAGAAAAAAGAGAACGGAGATAAAGAAATTGTTGAGATTCTTCCAAAAGGATTTTTTATGAGATTTCCAGGATTCTTAGATTTTTCCTTTCTATGGTATGAGTTAGAGAATATAATAAAAAACGAAGAAGCTCACCAAGATTGGTATCACGCTTTATCTAGAGTATATGGTGTATATTTAATAACTGATGAAGAAGATGGAAAACATTATATTGGTTGTGCTTATGGCGAAAATAAGGGTATATGGGGACGTTGGAAAGACTATATAGAAACAAAACATGGCGGGGATAAGGAATTAATTGAAATATTAAAAACTGACCCGGATAGGTATAAATCTTTTAGATTTTCTATCCTAGAAATACTTCCAAATAGTTCTACAAAAGATGAGGTTATACATCAGGAAAAGATAGCAAAAGAAAAATTAGGGTCAAGGTCATTTGGTCTAAATTTAAATTGACTAAACTGCAGTTAAAAACGCATCTTGATATATTGTATCCAGACCAAACCACCACCACGGATTGAAACCATCTCGAAAAAGAGATGTGCTTCAATAATTCATGCTAATCCCGACCTACAATATTCACTTCCCATACGGGAACCACTACGGTCTTGTTTTTTCAGTCCCGAAGTTAATATTCACGTGCTTGATGCTGACAAATTCCCTGATACCGTATCTTGATAAGTCCTTTCCCATCCCGCTATGCTTTATCCCGCACCAGGGACACTGCGGATGCAGTGTACATACTTCATTTACCCATACCATCCCGCACTCCAGTTGAGAGGACATGCGCATTGCAATATCCAGATTCTTTGTCCACACTGATGCCCCTAACCCGTACACGGTTCTATTTGCACAAGCGATGGCTTCATACATGTTGTCAAAGATTGAAATAACTGCTACTGGTCCGAACACTTCTTCATTCATTACTTTCATTTCAGGTGTAACTCCTGTGAGAACCGTGGGTTCGTAGTAATACCCATCCTGCAGCGGCAATGGTATTTTCCCGCCGCATTCGGTTGTTGCACCTTTCCTGACCGCATCTTCTACTTGCAGTTCAAGCTTCTCCCGCTGTTCCATACTGACCATAGGTCCTATATCTGTACCCGGGTCTAAACCATTTCCAATAACGAGATTCTTCGCCTTGTTTACAAACCCTTCAATAAAACTATCTGCTATATCATCTTCTACAAAGATCCTTTTAGGCGCAACGCATACCTGTCCGCAGTTCATAAATCTTCCCCAGACCGCGCCGTTTATCGCTTCCTCGATGTCGGCATCTTTGAAAACAATAAAAGCATCGCTGCCCCCTAACTCAAGAGATATCCTGTGCAATTTTTCAGCAGAGTTTTTCATGATATTTTTGCCAGTTTGCGAACTTCCAGTAAAGGATACCATATCTATATCTGAACTGACAAGACTCTCTCCTGTGCTGCCGTCCCCGGTTACAATATTTATCACGCCATCCGGAATCCCGGCATCCTGGCATATTTTACCGACCTCTATTCCAACGAAAGGGGTCAAATCGGAGGGTTTTAAAACAGCAGTATTGCCTGCAAGAAGCGCGGGAGCGATAGCCCAGAATGGAAGAAGCATTGGATAGTTCCACGGCTTGATAATTCCAACAACTCCGACGGGTTCAAACCTGGTAAAGCTGAACGTATCAGGATTTATTTGGATTGCTTCCCCTTCCAGATATTTTTTACCCTCATTTGCAAAATATTTCACCATTTCGTAAGTTAGCAGCACTTCAATATCGGATTCGAAAAGAGGACGACCCATTTCCATAGTTATGAGCGTCTTTAGCTCCTGTTTTCTTTTTAGAAGCTCGTCTCCAATTCTGATAAATATTCTTGCTCTTTCACTTATGTCGGTCTTTTTCCAGTCAGGAAAGGCAAGCCTTGCAGCCCCAACAGCCTCTTTGACTTCTTTTTTGCCTGCTAGACATGCCCTCCCGAAAACTTCCCCCGTAGCAGGATTCAAAGATTCAAACTTACTTTTGCAGGATATCCATTTACCTCCGATCAATAATTTTCCTTCCAGCATGGTTATTACCTCGTAATCCAAAAATTTAAAGTTATACTACCCGTTCTTCGCCTGAATATATATACAAATTCGGTTTTCTCACAAATGCAACAAGAGTCATCCCGACCATTTTTGAAAGAATGACCCCTGTACTCAACGGCGCAGCCTTGCTCACTACGATAGGAATCCCGGCACGCGCCGCCTTTGCCACCATCCCGCCTGAAAGCCTTCCCGTGGTTACAAGGGCGCAGTTTGAAAGGTCTTTTCCCGAAAGCAGCGCAGCTCCGGCAGCTTTGTCCACAGAGCACGCCCTGCTGACATCCTCACAAAACGACACCATCTCCCCGTCACTTGTGCAAATAAGCGAAGAATGGGTGCCGCCTGTCCGCCTCCAGAGCTTACCCCACTCTTTTATCTGCTCGATGGCATTCAACAGCACTCCTTTTTCAATTTGAACGTTCGAAGATAGGTGTCCAATCCCCTCCCATGAGGACTTGATGCCTATGCAGCCTGAGCTTCTGACCTCTTTCCAAAGTTCCAACCCGCTGGCACCCATTGTGCTTTCGCAAAAAACGGTATCTTCTTGCACACGTATCGAACGAATGTCCCCGATTTCTTTAAGAACACCCTCACATACAAGAAATCCCGCAGCAAGCTCTCGAAGCTCTCTTGGAAGGGCAAGAAGGGTGACAAGGTGGCGCCCGTCCAGCACGAGTTTTATGCTTTCTTCTACGACGACATCCACTTCAAGCTCTTTCTTCTCCTGTCCAGATATTTCGATGCACTTTGTCGAAAGATACAGGGCAGATGGCTCATGCACCTCATCCTTCCAGTAGCTCGTCCATTTGCCTGCCCTATCAGCGTGCCAGTTTTCTCTCATTTTTCGTTCCGGTGTAATTGTAATAGAACACGGATGAAACGGATACGAAATCCATGCGCATTCGTGTTCTTGTCACATTGTTAATACTACTTCATTTGACTCTCTTTATTTTCTCAAAAAGCTGTTTCATCGTATCTTCATTGCTCTCAGTGAACTCAAAAGGCGACTTCGTGAACGGCGTGAAGTACACGGGCACATCATCCAGCCTGTAGAACGTGCCGTCGCATTCCATGGCATCGATAACGCCGGGCAATACGACATCAGAAGCCAGCGTGGTCGGGCACGGAGCGATATCAAGGCATACCATGGGTATCTCCTTCAGGTATTCGCCGCATGTTGCAGGGAAGTGAGAAACAAGGTCTGCTGACATCACGAACGCAGCGTCCACATCCCGTTCTCTCAGTATATCAACGGCTGTGAACTCACCGGGATTGTATCTTGGGAATCCGCGTGCAAAGTCAAGCCCGAAGGGATAGCCGTAGAGGTAGGAAGCTATCTGGTTGAACCCTGCAACATTGCAGTGTCCGCGAAGCGCACCTATTACGAACTTGGTGTGGTTGTTGAGTTCCTTTACAAGGTTAAACGCAAGCTCGGCATTCCTGTGCTTCCCGTATGAGGATGCTATCCCAAGCCCGACGTAGATCGCCCCGAAGTTTGTGCTTTTCATTATCTCAAGCATTTTTTCCATGGTAGAGATGGGAACGCCAGTTATTTCCTCTACCGATGAATGCGGTTTCTTTCCATGAAGGAGTGTCAGGAGAGCGGAAAGCAGTTCGTAATCCGTGTTGGGCTTAAGCTGTACATGCAAGTCTGAAGCATCAGCGGTGATACTTCTTCTCGGGTCAACAGTAATTATGGTCCTGTCAAACCTCCCGCGCTTTGTCCAGTATCCCCGCGGGAATACGCTGTACCGCGACATGTGCCTTGGCATGGATTCAAGCGGGTTGCTCCCCCAGTAAATCGCAAGGCTGCTTCTCAGCTTTGACTGACCTGCTGTTGCTCCAACCCTGCCAGCTTCCTGTATGCCCATTGCAGTTGGTCCATGGCATACGGTTGAGTTGGAGTCCACGACTGCGCCCAGATACTCAGCGATATGCAGGCCCACTTCCATGGCTTCGCATGAGGTCTCGCTGCCCATGAAGAGCAACGGGCGCTTTGCATTTACCAGAATCTCCGCAGCCCTGTCCAGTGCTTCATCCCACTTAGCAGCTCTGGGTTTTCCGTTCTCCCTCATCTGCGGCTCTTTGATCCTGTGATGGCTCACGATCTCATGGAACTTGGCGTTGCCCATTTTGCAGGCATTCTTCACTGTGATGTTTTCGCCATCGTAATCCACCTGTATGTCATCACATGATGCCCCGCATACAGGGCAGATTATATTTTTAGAAACCATATTATTTCCCTCCCGCGTAGACTTTCAACACAATATCCTCGGCGCTTTTCACTTCTTCGTCCGTGGCTTCTACGAATACAGGACTTCCTTTGTAGAGGGGAGATCCGGTAGAGAAGGTCTCAGGATTCACAACCACGTTAGCCCATATCGCTCTTGGCATGAATATCTGCTCTGGTGTGACCGAATCCTCGCACTTTGCGGTGACAACGACCTCACGCGATTCGTCACCTGAGATCACTTTTACTCTCTGCGGTCGGCCTAATTCTTTAAAGACCCGGGGATGTATTACGCATACAGCGCACTCTTTCTGGTATTCAGGAGAGAGCTTGTCTCCTCCCTTGGCAAGCCTTCCCTCATTGATGGTGCTTCCTGAGTTCAATAATACCTGGATCCTCATACTTTACACCTCCTCATTTGCATCCTTTGACGCATACAATATCCCTTTTGGAGTCCTGCTTATCGCAAAGTCGCCTGTGAACTTCGCAAACTCGCCCAAGAGCGCCGTTTCACCGGCTTTCGGACCTTTCTCGGTATTTGCATACTCAAAGCCGGGTGAGAACTGTTTGATCTTCCCGCACACCACGAATATGCCGCCCGTCATCTCTGCTCCCACGCCCCGCACGGCGTCACCCTTTACCACGACGAGACCGTTATTCATTCGAATCCCTGCGAAGTTCTCAACACTTCCGCCAACGTGTATCTCTCCCCCGCTCATACCGCCTCCGAGCTGGCTTTTTGCGCTGCCGTCAATGATTATCCGTCCTCCGGTCATTCCTCGCCAGCTTCCCCTGTAGGCACAACCCACGTGGTCTCCGGCATTTCCAGTTATGTGCAGAGTCCCGCCTTTCATCTCCATGCCAGCCCATGAACCTGCGTTCCCTTTAACAAGGATGCTTCCCCCGGCCATCTCAGAGCCGACATGCATGCCTGTTGAGCCTTCTATCACTATCTCGCCTGCTTTCATGCCGTGTCCGATATGCTTGATCCTGGGCACATCGCCTTCGATAATGATTTTCGTATCGGCGGCTATGTTCCCCGAATTTCCTTCAATATCGAAGAACTCAGAGAGCGGAAGCTGTTTTGCTCCCTGCCAGACTATCATCTGTTCAATTTCACTTGTTTTCTTTCCTGCAAAGATATCCGGATTAATGACTTCTGCCTCAACCATTATATCGATGCTGCCTTTTGGCCTTAGTAGTACTTCGCTCATCACTTTCACCTCCCCACAATCGCTTCAAGGGGTTTGTTTACCTGCACAGGCGCAGGATTGCGAATATACTTATCAGGTACGGGGTAATTCGCAAAGCCCATAGTGTAGTACTTGAACCATTCTTTAACGTCTTTTAACATTTCTTTCTCAACCCCGTCGTCCATATGTGGTTCGCTGAAGAATGTCCTTCCGTTGGGAACCGATACTATCTCCCCGTTCTGCGCCACAACCCCACCGTCCTTTATTGTATATGCGGCGTTCTGGAACCCTAGTGTGATCTTTGCGTAGTCATTTACATCAAATTTCGTTGGATCGAAGTCGTATATGGTCACATCCCCATCCGCCCCAGCGCCGAGATGCCCTTTCCTGTGTGCTATCCCCACAGTCCTTGCAGGGTTTGCTCTTGTAAGAATCGCTATCTCATACAGTGTCATCTCGCGGTCAGCGCCACCAAGACTGCTCCTGTCCTGCGCCCACTTGTGGCATTCGGCAAACGTAGCATCCCTGGCTTTCTCTGACATAAGCCATGTGATCACCTGCGGATATTTCGTGAAAGGCCCACCGTTGGGGTGGTCGGTGGTCATAATGGTCTTCCAGGGATCATTGACTAAAAGCAGCAGTTCAAGCCCCATTGCCCATTCCACGCTATGAACCGGATTTGCTTTCATGTAGTTGAATGGGAGCACACCCGAGCCGCACTCAAGCTCTACATCCGTGTTTGACCATTTATTCCCTGTGAGCATGTAAAGGTCATGAATCGCTGGTCCATCCCCTGTCATGGCGGTGGCAGGTCCGAAGGGAACAGCGCCGTTATCTATTACAATGTGGTCTGATTTATTCACATAATCTACGATACCTTTTGCACCGGACTCAAAATCCCGCCATGAAGTACCGCCGAAAGAACTGAACTGCGCATGAGCAAGGTACACGCTCTGGGTTCGCCTCGGGTCGATCTTCGTTTCCGGCCATTCCACATCCATCTTATTTTCCACTTTCACATCGGCTGGAACTGCAAGAGAATCCCTTGCTGTCTCCCAGCATCCAGGATGTCCAAGGTTGTTTGCATGCAGATGCAGCGACATGGGCATTCCCAGCATCTCATTGATCTCTGCAAGCCCGTGGATAACTTCTCTGGGAGTTATCCCGAAATGAATGTTCGGCTCATCCAGCGAACTCACATTCTTTCCCCAGCCCCAGTTCTCAACTCCGGCGGGATTGACGCATTTAATTCCATAAGCCTTGTGGGTTCTCATCATCCACGCCGCATAGGCTGCCGCTTTCTCAATATCCCCTTCCTTGAGGTAGCGCATTATGAACCAGTTATTGCCCAGCACAAGATACCCGCCCATGTCCAGTATTGGTGTTGAGCGCATCTCTTCATGGGTATGGCGTGCTTCAAGTGGAGGTATTGCTGCCTCAAAGACTGTGGTATATCCCATTTTTGCATAATCATAACCCTGGATATACACCGAAGGTACGGTATTTCCGCTCCCGCTGTGAGTGAGATCAGTTTTCTTTGTCACCCATTTGTAGCGGTCCTCAGGACACATCATCCTTCCCTTGTTCACCTTTGGTCCTGCAATATGTGAGTGCGAATCAACACCACCGGGCATCACAGTCTTGCCATGTGCATCAATCATCTTTGCATCCCTAAGACCGCTGCCAGTTAATTCTTCTACGATCTTTCCGTCTTTGATAAATATGTCCTTTACTTCTCCATCTATTTCATTCAGCGGGTCGAAAACGTATCCGTTCCAGATAACCATTGTACCAGCCATTACGCCACCTCCCTTTTCTCAAGCCGTATCGCATTAGTTGGGCAAATCAGGCTGCATGTGGCGCACGAGCCGCAGACTTCCTGATTTACAACTTTCACTTTTCCATTCTCAACTTCAAGCAGCGGCTTCCCATCGAGTTCATTGAGATGTCCAGCTGCAAGATAAGGGTCTGATAATGAATTGACTGGGCAGGCTATAACGCAGTTGCCGCAGCCAAGGCATGCTTCTTCATCCGTCCTGAGAATCGAGGTCAACATCGGTCTTGGAGCGGGAACGGTGAGCTTTTTCTCAAATACCTGCTTTTTCTTCATATCAGGCAAGATGGCGGTCTTTCTTACTGTTATTGCTCCCACCGGGCAGGCCACGGAACATGCGCCGCAGTATATGCAGGCGTCCTTCCTGTGCGTCACTTTCTCAACCCTCTCACCAGCTTTCCACTCTTTGTTAAACAGGGCATTGCATGGGCATGTCTGCACGCAGGTACGGCATGCCTGGCACACATTCTCATCCCTTGAAAATTCCCCGGAAAAGGGTTTCTCCATTGTTATCGCTTCAACAGGACATATGGAGGCGCACCAGCCGCAGTGAACACAGCATTTCTGGTCGATGATGGTTTTTCCTTCCATGCCAAGGCTTCCATCCTGGGCAAGTTTGCGCTTCTGTACTTCTATGCACTCCTGCGGGCACACCTCAGCGCACATCCCGCAGCGGACGCATTTTTCATTAACCACAGTTGGCTTTAAGGCGCTATTGAGATAGGAGTCATCCATCTCCACCTTACCCGCTTTTCTTACCTCAAGCGCGCCTGTCGGGCATACCTTTGCGCACATACTGCACATTATGCATCCCCCGCCTCCTTTCTGGAGGAAGTCCTTATTGATGAGACCCCGTGCCACTGCTCCCACAGAGCCTATCACCAGGTCGTCTTTAGGGCAGATAATTGTACATGTTGCGCAGCCTATACACTTCTCCGGAAGATATACCAGAGTCTTATCTTCTTTTGTTTCGAGCACTACCTCTTTCATATATTACTCCTTTAATACTCCAATCTTTTCCATACACGCCAGGCATAGAGCCCCATCGTTTTTCTTAACAAAGCTCTCACCGCAATTCCCGCACAGAGCTATGCGTTTTTCTGGTTTTCCCGGCAATTCGATGTCCATGATCTTGTATGTGTAAACGCTCTCCCCGGCATCTATCAGCAACGAGACTGCTTCCTCATGGGACACTTTCCCCGTCTTCATGTACCAGGCGTGCAGCTTCGGATATTGTGCAGTTTTTGCAGGGTCAAGCACTATCCTGACGCTTCTGATAAGCCTCTGCCCCACAGGTGCAGCCTTGTTCACCACTACAGCCATCTTGCCGTAATCCCTGATTTTCAGCTTCTTGTTCCCGATGGTGCACCCGGCAAGTATCTGGAACGGGTCGGGAAGGCAATTGTATGTTTCACAGGTAACGTACAGTTGCTCCCCGTAATTAGCATCCAGCACCCTTCTTGCAATATTCAGCATCTGGATACCGATGAATGCACCTGTGCTCAGGTATCCGTGGAATGAACTCACCCGCTCTATCTGGAAAAGAAGATAGGTATCGGTGATTTTCTTTATTACATCATCCATGCAAAGATCCCTTCCAGCCTGTGCTTTGAACGGGTTACCGTAATCTGAATGAATGCAAACATGGGGAGCAGTGTGATTCAAACCGGTCACCTCAATGGAAATATTTTCATGGACTGGTTACGTTGCCCGCATCTTCCTCTGGCACGAAAAGTGCTTCTCCGTATTTGTCTTTTCCGTAATTCCTGATAACATCCTGTCCCTGCGGGGAAGTCACATAGTTAATATACATCAATGCAAGGTTGTATTTCACGTTCGGGAACTTCGCCGGGTTCACAGCCATGACATGGTAGGGGTTGAAAAGATACTTCTGGTCGGATTCGAAAAGAAGCCTCAGTTGTATTTTATCCTTCATCGCAAGGTATGTTCCCCGGTCTGAGAGTGTATAACCTTTCTCGATGTCGGTTGTCGTGATGGTCTCACCCATGCCTTTGCCCACGGATTGGTACCATGTTCCGGCTGGGGTGATATTTGCAGCTTTCCAGATAGATTTTTCCATTATATCTGTGCCCGAGTTGTCACCGCGCGATATGAAGGGAGACTGCTTTGCGGCTATCCTGCGGAAAGCATCCGTAGCGTTTGTTGCATTTTTTATTCCTGCGGGGTCGTTCTCAGGTCCGATGATCACAAAATAATTATACATCATGTAGGAACGGTTTATGAAACTCCCGTTAGCCACTGCTTTTAATTCAGCCTGGACTGCGTGTACCATCACCACGTCCGCTGCTCCGAGTTCGCCTGTGGCTATCGCCTTGCCCGTCCCTTCACATACTACCAACATTTTTACATTATTTTCTTCCTCGAACTTCTTGTTCAGTACATCGAGCAATCCCGTATCGCAGGTGGATGTTGTCGTAGCCAGACGCAAATCCTGCAGAGCGGATGCTGATGATGTCGGGGATGTTGTGTTTACAGTCGGTGCCTGCTGGACGCAGCCAGCAAATAGCGATACTAAGATCGAAACAAGGATTATTTTTGAATACAGGTTTTTCATATAGCCACCTTATGTTCATTTAAACATAACGTACACTAATAAAGATTTCGAAAAAATTTAATGTAATGCACAGGCAATTCTAAAAGCCATGGAATCTGGACATGAATGACTCGGATCGGACGGATTTACACTGATTTTTATAATCCGTAACATCTGTGCGGTAAGTAGCCTCTTACAGGTCTTCTCCTTTAACCGACGACATAAGCGGGCAATTCAATGCCTATCGAAATGTCACTCTTTCCCGATCATCACTTCTGTTGCCTTTACCACAGCCATCACTTTATCGTCTTTTTTGATGGCCAGGGCATCAGCAGCCTCTTTTGTGATGACTGCAGTTATCGTGGTCGGCTCTATGGATATCTTAACTTTTGCGATAAGACCTTCTTTCTCGACCTCGATTACCTTACCCTTCATTTGGTTCCTTGCAGATATTTTCAACCCGATCACCTCCCAGAATGTATTATCATAAACTGTTTGTGCAAGTATGCTTTGATATGTATTATATGCGTCAAGTAAGTTTATTCCTTTTTCGGTCAGGAACGTACCCTGGGCTTTTCCACCTCGTTTTTTTATTATAACAGGTTCTCCCACGCTTTCTTCTATCTCTTTTAAAAGCAGCCATGCATGCTTGTATGAGATTTTTACTTTCTTACATGCTTTGTTCAGCGACCCTTCCTCTCTGATACATTCCAGAAGGGCAGCCTTACCTTCACCTATGATCGGCTTATCTTTGTTATTTACCAGCCATAGCTTTGTTTTAGCCAGCGTTCGTTCCATCGTAAATAAAATGTAATAATCAATATATAACAGTTAAGGTAGCAGTGAGTATCATTTCTTATACACAAGAGCCCCGGTTACCGACGCCAGTATGCCTATCAGCACGTATCCAAAGCCCTTCATGCCAAAGTACGTGTCGATAACGGTTGAAATGCCCCAGAGCGTCAGGAAGAACCCGGTCGCAATTAATGCTGCCGCAATTGTTATAGAAAACAGTTTTTCACTGAATTTATGTAAACCCTCTGCTACACCAGTACCGATCGCACTGGTTACAAGCTTTTCTGTCTCCTGGGAAATCCATTGAATGACTAATTTTGAAGTATCACCAAGAGATTCCAATACGCCTGGCACTAACTCTTCCTCGATATCAGGTAGCCAAGGACAAGACCTCCAATGAAGGCCCCGCCCAGGCAGGCGAGAGGTCTTTCCTTTATAGTATCCTCAGCTCTGGTTTTTCCCTCAGTGAATGCTGTGGATATACTTCCATGCTTTCCGAAAAGCGCATCGGATAGCTCATCTATCCTTGCGCTCAGTGTCTTTAGTGACTCTGCTACGTCCACTTCTTCCATGATTAACCGTTCCTCCCTTTGATTTTTAAAAAAATAATCAATTCAGGAATATAGCAAGGATTTTATCCTGTCTAACTCTTGCTTTTTCTTGACATAAGGTAACCGAGAGCCAGACCCCCGACAAATGCCCCTCCCAGGTATGTAAAAGGTTTTTCCTTTATAGTATCCACAGCCTGGGTTTTCTTCTCAGTAAACGCACTGGAAATCCCACTTGATATATTTTCTTTCTTCTTAACAAGTGCATCAGATAGCTCGTCTATTTTAGCACTCAGGGTTTTTAACGTCTCAGCTACTTCAATTTCTTGCATAATAACCTTTTCCTCCCATCAAATATATGTCACATGTGTACTTAAGTTTTTCTCAATTATATAGAAGGGTGTCTGCCACCCCATTTTACGCCCGGTTATTTTATCTCCAGGTCTCTGACGTAGATACCCTTGTCTATGATTTCTCCCACAATCTTTCCTCCCAGCACCTTCGCTGCTTCCCCTGCTTCGCTCCGGGGCAGCACGACAACAAAACCCATGCCCATGTTAAAGGTCTTGTACATTTCAAGGTCTTCCACGCCCCCTTCCTCCTGCAGGAACCTGAAAACGGGCTGCGGTTCCAGCGGGTCGGTAATATTGAACCCGTACCCGGTGATGCGGTGAAGTTTCATAAGCCCGCTGCCTGTTATATGCGCAAGACCGTGGATATCGAAACGGCTCGCCGCGTCCAGTATTTCCATATATATCTTTGTGGGGATGAGCAGTTCATCCCCGATGGTGGTATCCGTGTTGTAGGGGAACGGATTATTGTACAGGTACCCGGCACCTTTTAGGATACTGCGCACGAGGGTATATCCATTGCTGTGCACGCCTGTTGAAGGGAGTCCCACTACAGCGTCGCCAATCTCAATACGCTCGCCTGTGATTATCCTGTCTTTTTTTACCATGCCGAGACATGTACCCGCAAGGTCAAAGCCCCGGATTATATCCGGGAGAGAGGCGGTTTCGCCGCCCACTATTGTTATCCTGGACATCTCGGCGCCTTTTGCCAGTCCTTCCCCTATCTGCTTCATGATCTCATCGTTGGGTTCGCTTATCGCGATGTAATCCACGAACGCAAGAGGCTCTATGCCCATTGCCAGAAGGTCGTTCACGTTCATGGCTATGCAATCAATACCGACAGTGTTCCATCTCTTCATATCGTTCGCTATCAGCACTTTAGAACCAACGCCGTCAGTGGTAAGCGCAAGTGCGTACTCGCCAAAATCAATAAGACCTGCATAATGACCAACATCTGTTAGCGGCGCGCCCAGGCCCCTGCGCTTATAGGTAAGCTGCCGCGCAAGAGCAGCGATAGCCTTGTTCTCCTTCTCGATATCAACCCCGGATTTTGCATATGTTAGAGCCATGCGCCACTTAATGAGGACGAACAGATAAAGACTTTATGATTAGGATAGAGCAGGCATGGATAGGAGGTGGGAGTGACGTCTAAAAGAAATATTAACGCCTGCTCACTATAATCATTATTATCATAGTAAATATAGTTTTCGGTATAATAATCTCCAGATTTCTAGTTTTCCCAAAACTATTTCATTTCATAATAACTACTGGTGGGCGATGCTCACCAAACGTATCATCCCGTGCCTTGATGTGACACTTGATAAAAAAGGAGGCTGCGTTGTCAAAGGCATTGAATTCGTGAACTTAAAGGAAGCCGGCGACCCTGTGCAGCTTGCGAAGATGTACAACGAGCAGGGGGCGGATGAGCTTGTTTTCCTGGATATTACAGCATCACATGAGCGCAGGGGAACGATGATAGATGTGATCGAGAGAACGGCAGACGAGGTATTTATACCTCTCACGGTCGGGGGCGGGATAAGCAGTACAGAGGCCATAAGGAATATCCTGCGGGCCGGTGCTGATAAGGTCTCTATTAACACGGCGGCTGTGAAAAATCCTGCTTTTGTGAAGGAATCATCTGAAATATTCGGTTCCCAGTGCATCGTTACAGCGATCGACTGCAAACGTAATCTCGATATCAAGAATAATAAGGATAAGACCATAATCGAGCTTGAGGACGGAACTGAAGCATGGTACGAGGTCGTTATCTACGGCGGCAGGACGCCTACTGGCATAGACACGGTACAGTGGGCGCAGAAAGTGGAAGAACTGGGCTCGGGTGAGATACTGCTTACCAGCATGGACAGGGACGGCACAAAAGACGGCTATGACCTTCCTGTGACCCGGACTCTTTCAGAGCTGCTGGACATACCGATCATAGCTTCAGGCGGCGCCGGGAATATAGGGCATATGTACGAGGCGTTCACCGAAGGCAGGGCGGATGCTGCGCTTGCAGCAAGCATTTTCCATTTCGGGGAGTACACGATAGAAGAGGCTAAGGGATATCTGGGGAAAAAAGGAATAGCTGTCAGGCTTAATGTCCAGCAACCTTTTGAGGCTCAAACTAAACGGATTTAATTTAAATCACCGCAAAGGACGCAAAGAGCGCAAAGCATAGCTGCAATAATCTTTGCGTCCTTTGCGCTCTTTGGGGTGAGATACACAAACTACCCCAGCAAGCCAATGGATACTAACGTTAGGCAATAGGAGTTTTAAACAAAAAGTTAAGCGAACGGATGTTTGGCTTTCTCCTTCCGGGCAAGTGCCTCATCTACAGAGGGCTCTCTCTTTACCGCTCTTTCTATAGCAAGCTTTGTAGCCTCGTAGTTGTAGTCATATATCTTCTGCTTATCTTTTGCTTCCCAGTGTATGAATACCGAGACGATGATCAGCAGGTCTTCGGCATCGTCCTTATTTATCGTTCCTTCCTCGACGCAATCCATTACGGCTTTTGCAACAGATGCCTGCGCCGGACCGAACATAAGCAACGCCTGGTCTGCATTTTTTATAGTGACCTTGTTCACTATCAGTGTTGAGGGCTTTGGCTGCAGGTTCGGCTCAAGCACAGCCAGGAGAGGGGTGTGTCCTTCCCTCGGCATTGCAAGCGAATTCATGAAAGCCGTCTCAACAGCAGTTCCTTTTGCGCCTATTACCAGGTCAATGTGGGCTATCTCGGCCCCATCGCCAACAAGTGCCTCACCGACCATACTTTTTACTATGTGTACCATAAACCACCTCGCCTCTCCTGGGCACTGATTGTATATATTATAGTAAGAGACATTAGTTCTTAGACGAATATAACTACTATCCTCTCCATTAATTATTGGGGGGATGTGGATGAGTAAAATTTCGTGTGTAAGGTCATCTCTAAAGCGTATTAGAGATCCTGT
>CABMIB010000026.1 GCA_902386135.1 uncultured archaeon | reverse complement strand
GTACGAGAGGAACTGTGCAACGGTGCCACTGGTGGACCTGTTGTCTGGCAAGGCAACGCAGGGCAGCTACGCACTAAAGGATTAAAGCTGAAAGCATCTAAGCTTGAAACCTCACCTAAAAAGAGACCTCTTAGGACTCTCGTAAAAGACGAGTTTGATAGAGTCGGGGTGTAAGCACCAAGGTGACGAGGTGTTCAGCCCGCCGACTACTAACGTCCGCGCTAGATTTTGTTTTGCTACATTCGGGCGATATTCAGATTGTGTATGATACATGGAAAAGCGTTGGCTCGCCATAATCTATGTATGCCTGCAGGGCATATGTATGTTTATATTGCGGCGGGCACGACGCCAATTACCGTCATAAGAGAGTATAGCGGTCAAAGCGGCGGGGAAACACCTGTACCCATTTCGAACACAGCAGTTAAGCCCGTCTACGTTCTGCATTGTACTATGATGTGCGAACTCTAGGGAACTGCAGAAAGCTGCTATGCTCACTTATTACTTTAACTTTTTTAAGAATGTTCAAGTTCTGATGAGAATATATTTTGTTAATTCGAATATCAAATCTCCGTAAAGTACAGCTACGAAAAACCCTAAAGTTATTGAGATCATAAATGGCAGTCCTGGAGTAACCCAGACCTCCTCTTTAATCAAACCTTTTTTAGAAAGAGCTTGGAGCTTTGAAATTACTTTATCATCAATCTCCACGCCGCCCCGTTTAAAATGCTGTCTAACAGTGCCGTCTGTCTCTTCAAAATTCTCAATCAACTTGATATGCCTGCCTGCAAGCTCTTTGATTTTAGCTTTATAACCTATGAAAATATATGCAGGTTTATCGATATGCAATCCCATCTTAGCCAGGTTGTATATAGCTAACCCGACAGGAACGATAATTGTCAGCAGGACAGCATTTCCAAATACGCCAAATGCAAAAAGATCAATCAAAGGCTTATTCAGTGGGAAATTAACCCCTAAAACATTAAATTCTGGATAAGCGGGGAGGATTATCGACAGCACGATAAGCGATTTAGCATCAGCGCCTCCGAATGTGCCCAGTTGAAAAATAATATAGACAAAAACGAATATCAGTCCTGCTGAGATTAATAAACGGGGGATATATGTAAACCCTATCCAGTAAATGTCATTAAGTACTAAAAAACTGCTGCCGGCCAACATTATCAACCAGAGTTTATTCGTAACGCGGCGCGTTTTGATATCCGAATAACATGAGTAAATCAGGAACGGAGTGCAGAATAATATCTTCAAAATATCCAGCATATTCTTTTAATTGTTTTTTATACTTAAAATATTATCCTGTTAAAATGGTAAACTATATAGACAAAAATACCGTTATACACTTTTTCCCATGCCGCCGTGGCTTAGCCCGGTAAAGCGGCTGATTCGTAATCAGCAGATCGAGGGTTCAAACCCCTCCGGCGGCTTTCTAAAATCCCGATGAGTTAACTGAGACTGTAGGTTAAAACTTTCTCACCTGAGATGATTTCGAAGAGAAAAATATAAACTTGAGTAGCCCTATTTAAACAAAAAGCAGGTGAACTCCATATAATCTCCATTGAAAACCTCTCAAAAGCATTCGGCACCAATATAGTTCTCCGGAACATCAATCTCAAGATCGAGCAGGGCGAGTTCCTGACCATATTCGGTCCCAACGGGGCAGGAAAAACTACTCTTATCAAAATAATCTCCACCCTTGTAAGCCCCACGGCAGGCAGGGTCACTATAGATGGTATGGATATCAAGGACAATCCAATCGAGATCAGGAAGAAAATCGGCGTGATCTCCCACGAGACATACCTGTACCATGAACTGACCGCTGCCGAGAACCTGCTGTTCTTCGGAAGGATGTACAATACAAAGAACCTTGAGGCCCGGATAGACGAACTGATAAAACAGGTGGGATTGGGCTACAGGATGAACGACCGCGTGAGGACATTCTCCAGGGGAATGAAACAGCGTCTCTCGATAGCGCGTGCGTTGATCCACGACCCGCCCATACTTTTGCTCGATGAGCCTTACACCGGCCTGGACCAGCATGCAAGCGCCACTTTTGACAGGATACTTTCCAGCACGAACGCGCACGACAAGACCCGTGTACTCATCTCCCACGACATAGAGCGGGGCATTGCAATGTGCGACAGGGCTATCATCCTGACAAACGGCAGCATAGCTCACGAGATGAGCGAGACCGAAATCCGCGACCTGGTGCAGTGCAGGGCGATATACGAGAAACATGTAGTGGAGCGCACATGAAGTTCCTTGAAATAGCAGGCAAAGACCTGAGAGCAGAGTTCCGCACAAAGCAGATGCTCAATTCCATGATGATTTTTGCGCTTCTTGTGATAGTTATATTCAGCTTCGCGTTCGGGAACGAGGCATCGATATTCGTTCAGGGCATAAATAAAAAGATCGTCGACCTGCTCGCTCCCGGAATACTATGGATAGCATTTACTTTCGCAGGGATGCTCGGACTTTCAAGGTCGTTTGCAGGCGAAAAAGAGGAAGGCTGCCTTGAAGGTCTGAAGCTTTGCCCTGTGGACAGGAGCGATATATACAACGGGAAAGTGATCTCCAATGCCGTACTGATGTTCCTGATGGAAATCATAACTATACCGGTTTTTGCCGTGCTTTTCAGCTATGATATTAAAAATATCACCGGCATGCTGCTGGTCGTGGTGCTGGGGACTTTCGGATTTATCTTTGTGGGCACGCTTCTCTCGGCGCTGGCTGTGAACACAAGGACGCGTGAGATTCTGCTTCCTGTAATCCTGTTCCCTGTACTGCTCCCCGTGATACTCTCAGCCGTGACCGCAACAGGGACGATGCTTGCATCGGGTCAAATCTCCGATATAGCAGGCGAACTTCAAATACTCGCTGTCTATGATGTCATTTTTTTCGTCGTAGCGCAACTGGTGTTCGAATACACGATCGAGGACTGAAACCAATATCATTATAAAGATTGCTGTTATAAAGAAGATAATTACAACTAATGTAAAGTGAAGAAAGATATGTTAAAAAAGATACTTTTTGCATTAACCGCGGTGCTGATGATAATCTCCATATATGCGGTGTTTTCGGATTATTCCCCCATACCGGTAAGCGTAAAAAATGCCCCGGGAGACCCGGCAAATTTTAAAATATTCTATTTCCACCTCCCGATTGCAATATCATCATATCTTGCTTTTGCTGTGGTGTTCATCTCAAGCGTCTTATACCTCAGGGGCAAACAGCAGAAATGGGATATAACAGCGCTCTCCGCTGCCGAGGTTGGCGTTATCTTTGCCTTCCTGACACTTGCCAGCGGGTCGATATGGGCAAAATCAGCCTGGGGGGCATACTGGGTGACGTGGGATGTAAGGCTCAATACATCGCTTGTCCTGTTTTTGATATACCTTGCTTATCTTATGATACGACAGGCCGTAGAGGAACCTGAGAAAAGAGCCAGATTGTCGGCCGTATTCGGAATAGTGGGGTTCGTCGGAGTACCGCTCAGTTATATGTCCATAAGGCTTTGGAACAGGGCCACGATGCATCCTGTCGCTCAACTGAATTATTCTACACACAGTCCGCTGATAATCACTTTATTGGTGAACTTCGCAGCTTTTTTCCTGCTTGTAGCATCGCTCATAGTATTAAGGATAGATAATGAGCGGATGAAAGAAAAAATAAACGAACTGAAAAGGGTAAAAAACCTATAAAAATTATGCGGCTACAGAGCCGGGCTCAGCCTCTATTTCGGTCTTCCTGACCTCTACCCTTCTCAGTGGATAAATCGGCTTAACATCATGGTAAATGCCGGCTGAGAGCTTCCCGGTCACGATTTCCTGGACGAACTGCGCCATATCCAGTTCCTTGGCCCGTGACATTATGACATTGTTCATTATCTGGCGTATCTCTTTTACCTGGTTCGCCCGCGCTCTTTTTATAGTGAAACACGACGGCTTTACTCTTATTGTGTAGTCATCCTTGGTCTTTACCGAGATATTCGCCTCTACACTTGATGTCTGTCTCTTTACGAGCGAGCGCAGGTAATCCTGCGTGAGCTGGTGGCCTACGAATTTAGTATATGCCGAATCGCCCCCGACGCTGTCCACTTTCAGGACCAGTTTTATGTTCTGTTTTGTAAGGTCGTTGGTCAACTCCCCGAGGGTTACTTCAACCACCCGTCCGACCAGTTTTTCGGGCACATCAGCCACGGTCTCTCCGATATTCGCTTTTCCGAACATTTCAGGTGCAACTAAGTTGTACCATTGCTTGGATTTCCATCCTTCTGCTTTTGCTACTGCCAAATAATTTCCTCCGGGTCAATATGATTAAAGTTGTGAACATTCACAAATCAAATGCTTAATAAAGCATTCAATACTTAATACTTTTGGATACGACGATTTATATATTAAAGAACGACACCCTTATGTTCAATAAGGATAATTCAGCACAGCCCCACGCGGGGGTAACCAAGCGGCCAAAGGTGATAGACTCAAGATCTATTCTCGCAGGAGTTCGAGGGTTCAAATCCCTTCCCCCGCATCTTATTCAGAGTTCTCAGGTAAGGACTTTCTCCATTATCCCCAGCGCTCTCCTTAAATTCTCCTCCGAAGTCGCGTAAGAAATCCTGATATGTCCCTTCCCGTTCTCCCCGAAAGCCGCCCCCGGGACAACAATAACGCCTTTATTTATCAGCTTCTGCGGCGCATCCTCATCCGCAACCTCAGGGAATGCATAGAACGCTCCCTGCGGCTTCACGCAATTTATTCCCATCCCGTACAACCCATTAAGCAGCAGGTCTCTTCGCGCTTTGAAGCTTGCGCACATCTCTCGTACGCAGTCCTGGGGTCCTTCAAGCGCTGCCAGCGCAGCCTTTTGCGCTATCGAACAGGCGCATGCCTGGATGTACTGGTGCACCTTGAGCATCTGCTCGATATAATCCTTACGCGCGGCTGCGTAGCCGATGCGCCAGCCGGTCATGGCGTATGTCTTGGAAACAGCATTGATCGTTATGACATTATCAGTGAACTGCGCAGGGCTGATATGCTCTCCATCGTAGATGAAATGCTCATAGACCTCATCCGAGATTATTGTAATGCCGGTATCCTCAGCTATCTCCGCCAGCGCTTTGATCTCCTGTTTTGTCTGGACAGTGCCGGTGGGATTTGAGGGCGAATTTATGATAAGTACTTTAGTCCGGGGGGTAATGCATTCGTTCACCTTTTCAGGTTCTATTGTGAGTTCCCCGCCAAGAGGTACGCCCACGACATTCCCTCCCGCCATCTTTGTCAGGGCAGCATAAGACACAAAACCGGGGTCGGGAATCAGGACATCATCACCTTTGTCAACAAGAGAGACCAGTGCAAGATGAAGCGCCTCGGAAGCGCCGGATGTGACAATCACCTCGTCAGGCATAACTTTAAAATGATTCTCCCGCTCAAATTTCCTGCACAGGGAAGAGCGCAGTTCCGGAATTCCGAGATTCATGGTGTAGGCAGTAAAACCCTGGTTGATAGCCTCAATAGCCGCCTTTTTTATATGGAGAGGCGTATCAAAGTCAGGCTGTCCGAGACCAAGGTTAATGGCGTTCGGTCCTGCCCCTTCGAACATCTTTCGGATCCCGGAGATATCGATACTTTTTACCCTTTCTGAGAACATATCCATCACTCAAACACTGTGTGCCTTTTCTTCAACTCGGCTTCGTTAGCATCGGTCCTGACCATCATTTCCGAGATAACGGCATCAAGGAAAACAAGCGCAGATATCTCAAAAACTGTTCCCAGGGGCGCTAATTGCGGGTACCCTATCATCCTGCGTTCGTGATAATTTTCATAGATCACATCATCTTTGGGGCGGCCCGGGATTACAACGACGATATCCGATATCTTCCCAAGAGAAGAATCCTTATTTGAGGTTATGGTAGCCAGTTTTGAGCCTATCCTTTTTGCGATCTGGCCAAGACCCGCGATAGATGTAGTCTCACCTGAACCGGATACTGCGATCACAAGATCTTCCACCTGTACAGCAGGGGTAGTGGTCTCTCCCACGACATACACATTAAATCCCATATGCATCAGTCTCATTGCAAAGGCTCTTGCTGCAAGACCGGACCTGCCTGCGCCCATCAGGAATATCCTTTTTGCGTTCATTATGCTATCAACAAGAGATGTCACGGAATCCGTATCCAGATTCAACGCTATCCTTTTTATATGATTTGCAATAAAATTCATCGATTCGATAGTAGCTTCACAATCTTTTTTATCGCCGTTCATGCAGGTACCTCTTTTATTCTACAGCCTTATATTCGATTCGCTTAATAACCCAGTCGTCAAGCTTTTTTAACTCACCATGTACCAGGATTACCATGCCAAAGCTCCCGTCCCAGTGGAGAACCTTTCTTACATCCCTTTCTTTTAACTGGTTGAAGATCGAATTTGCAAAATGCGCCAGCGCGATTCTTTTTGAGAACGGCAGGTTGAATATGGCCCTGTACCCACCCCTGGATTTTGCATATGATATTAATGTATAGCCCATGCTTTCGTACTCCGAGATCGTATTAAAACTACATACTATTTCCAGTTCATAAATTATAGAGGAATCAACATTGGATATCCCGAAAAGTACATGCCGTATTATGGGTTCGCTGACCTGCCTGCCGAACCAGAGCGTGATCTTGCCCTGGGTGCAGGAGACTGTTACGTCATCCCGACCCATCTCCACAAGAATTACGTCCCGCCCTTCCTGGAAATAAATCTCGTTTTTTGATGCCATATGTTCATCCATGGGCTCACTCATCTACCTCAGCGGTATACTTTTTTAAGCAAACACAGGACCGCACCTGCGCAGGCTTCCGGTTTAAAATATCATTAAACGTATTTTCCTATCAGATCGCCGAGCTTCCTTTTGGTCTCAACAGGGATCTTATCTGGCGCAGTTAATATTGCCCCTGATAATGCATTTGAGCAGACACAGCTCCTCTCAAGCGGTATCTTTGTGATAGCCTCCTTGATGACATTGCGGACCGCTTCTTCGTTTTTCATCGCATTCTCGATCACGGTCTCTATGGTGACGTCCTCCTCGTGCCACACATCATAATCAGTCACAGTTGCGATTATGCTGTAGCACATCTCCGCTTCCCTTGCTAATTTCGCCTCCGGAAGCGCGGTCATACCGATTATATCAAATCCGAGCTTCTGGTAGACCTTTGATTCCGCCCGCGTGGAAAACTGCGGTCCTTCCATGCAAACATACGTTCCCTTCCTGTGCACACTGTATCCGAGGTCGCCTGTAATATCCGCCAGTATGGAGTTCATCTCAGGGCAGAACGGGTCTGCAAAGCCTATATGGACAACGATCCCGTCTTCAAAGAACGTGCTGTCGCGTATTCTTGTCCTGTCAAATATCTGGTCGGGGATCACGATATCAAGCGGCTTAAGCTCAAGTTTGAGGCTCCCCACCGCGGAGGCTGAGATTATCCTTTTTACGCCAAGCTTCTTGAGAGCAAGGATATTTGCCCTGGAATTCAATTTGCTCGGGGATATCCTGTGTCCTTTGCCATGCCTGGGGAGAAATGCGACATTAATATCCCCAAAAGACCCGAGTGTAATAGCATCCGACGGCTTCCCGAAGGGTGTATTTATCTCAACTTCCTTCACGTTATCAAGCATGGAAGCGTCATATACACCGCTTCCTCCGATTACTGCTATATCTGCCTGCACAATTCACGCTCCTTCGTACTTCCATGTTTTTTGGCCTGAAACCGTTCTTATTTTAAGTACTCCTCTACGGACCATCTCCTGTAGTATTTCCTCTATCCGGTTTGGCTGGGCTATCTCAAAACTGATAGGATCGATATTATGGTATTTCAACAGTCCCGACCTTATCTTTTCGACTGTCCATTCGGAGAGCTTCTCCTTTGCCATAAGACGGGAGATTATATCGATCATATCCTCAATGAAATTCCAGGGATATACTATCCATGCCCACTCTTCCACGACCTCGCCGACGTAATCGGGTTTTACATCGGATGTATAAAGGTACTGGAGAACTGCAGTCTTCACTTCGGCAGGGTTCTGCCCGGAAACATATTCCTTTGCATGCACGATGCTCTTGCCCGTATCCGTGATATCATCAACGATAAGCACTTTTTTGCCAGCCACTGCGTTATTTGCAAGAGGGTATCTTATAGCAGGTCCGCTGCCGGCCGAGGCTGTACCTGTATAATGCTCGATCTTGAGGCTTGTCAGGTCATTGAGCCCGAGAAAATCGCATAGTACCCTTCCTGCGAACCAGCCGCCGCGAGCCAGCGCGATTATCGTATCAGGCTTGTAACCCGAGTTCTTAACATCGTCGGCGACGTGCCTGCAAAGATCGTAAATATAGTCCCAGTTCGTTATGACGCACTTGAATTTATCCGGAAGTACCATATGATTTCCACCGCATCGGAAACGTACTACTATGAGATATATTTTTTGTACCTTTATAAGTTCTAATTTTTATAAAAAGCTTTAAAAGATACGCAGGCGCATGACTTTTTTGGACCAGGGTTTCATTCATGATAATAATTAATATGAAATAAGTATTTCTACATGTAATACTATATTATCCACTCGGTGTTTAGCTATGGCAGATAAAAAGCAGACCAAAACTGAAGCAACTGATTCCAAACGAGTCCCCACAGGAATACCGGGGTTTGATGAATTATGTGGCGGGGGGCTGCTCAGGAACAGGACATATCTCCTGTCAGGGGCGGCTGGTGCAGGCAAGACCATATTCGGGCTCCAATACATTTACAATGGCATTACCAAGTACGGGGAGAACGGCATATACATTGCCACGGAAGAGCGCCCTGAACAGGTAAGGGAGCATGTAAAACAGTTCGGGTGGGATTTTGAAGCGCTGGAAGATGAAGGTAAACTCGCGATACTTGATGCATGTTCAACCAAAATAGGCATACCCTCGCATGAGAAGTATGTCGATGTCAGGCCTTTCGATATGCGTTCGATGATGGACCAGGTCATAGCGATACAGGAAGATATCGATGCAAAAAGGGCTTTAGTCGACGGGACCACATCCATAGGTTTCTACCTCCAGGACCCGGCAAAGATAAGGGTGGAACTACTGAAATTGAGCACAACCCTTGAGATCCTCGGATTGACCTCATTAATGACCTGCGAGATTGCGGATGAGAACTCGGTCAGCCGCTTCGGCGTCGAGACCTTCGTCACTGAGGGCACTGTCCTGATGTACTATAAACGGGCAGACGCCGTAAGGGTACGCAGCATCGAGATATTCAAGATGAGAGGCTCAAACCACAGCCAGAATATCCATCCTTATGAGATAACCTCAAGCGGCATAGTGGTACATCCGCATGAAGAAGTTTACACTGGTTAATTTTTAATTTTTTCCAGAGGTGGGACCATGGGAATAAAGCCGTTGATAGTGGTTAATTTTAAAACTTACACGGAAGGTACGGGTGAAAACGCCGTCAGGATGGCAAAATATTGCGAGGAGGTAAGCAGGGATTCCGGGGTTGAAATCATAGCATGCCCCCAGACACCGGACATATACAGGGTAGCGTCGTCGGTAAAAATACCGGTTTTCGCCCAGCATATCGATGGCGTAGGGGGAGGGAGCTATACGGGACATATCACAGCGGATTGCGTCAAGGCTGCAGGTGCAAGAGGTACGCTTATCAACCATTCTGAACGCCGCCTCGTACTGGCTGACATAGATTCCGCACTCCAGGCTGCAAAGAGGTCTGGGCTCGCGGCTATTATATGTACGAATAATATCGCGGTCACGAAAGCGGCAGCCGTGCTTGCACCCGGGTTCGTGGCCATCGAGCCCCCGGAACTTATTGGCTCAGGCATCCCGGTCTCAAAAGCCGACCCTGATATAGTGAGGGGTTCTGTCGCGGCTGTAAAAAAGATAGCCCCGGATGTTGAAGTCCTCTGCGGCGCGGGCATCTCCAGAGGCGAGGACGTTGCTGCGGCACTTGAACTCGGTACTGCGGGCGTGCTTCTTGCGTCCGGAGTCATCAAAGCAAAAGACCCCAGGGCTGCACTGCTTGACCTTGTGAAAAACGTATGATTCTGATGCAATGCAAAAGTTTTTTTAATATGAAAACAGAGAAAGGTTTAAGTTAAATGAGGTTGTGTTCAAGGGGCGCACGTCTACGAGGTTTTAACAGAATTGCGATTTGTTAGAGAGTATTTATCTTCAGTGTTTGGCAGCGTAAGGATAGATGATGACAGGTTTGGGCTCGTAGCTCAGTCAGGCAGAGCACCGGGCTTTTATTCCGGCGTAAATTACGTGGAAAAGATACCCGATGGTCGAGGGTTCAAATCCCCCCGAGCCCGTTTGCCTGGGAGGTAATCGTATGAAGGAGAAAGAGCATACTGAAAGGGATTTTAATCCCCTAGAACATAAACTGGTACCAAGGCATGAGATATTGGAAGAGAACGATCTTACGAAAATACTGGCGGAGTATAAAATAGAAAAAGAACAGATGCCCAAGATCCGCGTTTCAGATCCTGCGGCTGTTGCCATAAAAGCCAAAGTTGGCGATGTTGTCCGCATCATCCGTGACAGCCCGACCGCGGGTAAAGCCATTTTCTACCGCCTGGTTATTGCATAGATCCGAATCATGAGGTTATATGTTAGATAGAAGAGTATTATCAAAAGCGTATTTTACAAGTGAGAATATAGTGCGCCACCATGTGGATTCTTTCAATGACTTCCTGGATTCTGGCCTCCAGAAAGTTATTGATGAGCAGAGGATTATCGAGACCGAGATCGAAGGTACGTACGTGAAACTCGGAAAGATCCGGGTAAGTCATCCGGTGGTAAGAGAGGCTGACGGCGCGGTCGATAAACTCTATCCCACAGAAGCAAGGCTTAGGAACATAACCTATGCTGCGCCGCTTTATCTTGGTATGACGATCATAAGCCCCGACGGCGAAAAAGAAGAGAAAGAAGCTGAAATAGGACTTATGCCGATGATGATCTGGTCAAAAAAGTGCAATCTTGTCGGGCTGACTGAAAAGGAAATGGTCGAGCTGGGGGAAGACCCGCAGGACCCGGGCGGATACTTTATAATCAACGGTACGGAACGCGTTATCACGACGCTTGAAGATCTGGCCCCGAATAAGATACTTGTGGAATTCGAGGAACGGTACGGTGAGAATATCGAGGTCACGAAAGTATTCTCCCAGCGCCGTGGTTATCGTGCGCTTGTGGTCGTGGAGAGGAACAGGAAATCCATCCTTGAGGTCTCGTTCCCGTCTATATCCGGAAGGATCAATTTTGTCACAATGATGAGGGCGCTCGGTGTCGAGACTGACCAGGATATCGTGAACGCAGTGTCCAGTGACCCTGAGATCGTTAAATTCATGCTTGAGAACCTGGAAGAAGCCGAGGTCCCGGATAAAGAGAAAGCAATGGAGAAGATCGGGACGCGCGTGGCATCTGGCCAGGCAAGGGAATACCAGATAAAGAGGGCTAACTATGTCATTGACAGGTACCTGTTGCCACATCTTGGGAATGATGAAGCCCACCGCCTGCTGAAGGCGCAGTTCCTCGGACGCATGGCTCAGGCATGCTTCGAACTTGCGCTTGGCAAGAGGGAAAGCGATGATAAAGACCATTATGCTAATAAAAGGCTAAAACTGGCAGGTGACCTGATGGAAGACCTGTTCAGGGTATCGTTCAACAGGCTTACCAGGGATGTCAAATACCAGTTGGAAAGGGCCAGTATGAGGAACAGGGACCTGAATGTCGCTACAGTTGTGCGCTCGGATGTACTGACGGAGAGGCTCGTGCATCCGCTGGCTACGGGCAACTGGGTAGGAGGCAGGACAGGTGTATCCCAACTGCTTGACCGCACGGACTATATTGCCACCCTCTCGCACCTGAGAAGGGTCATATCACCTCTGTCAAGGTCGCAGCCCCATTTCGAGGCAAGGGACTTACATCCCACCCAGTGGGGCAGGGTATGCCCGTCGGAAACACCTGAAGGACCTAACTGCGGTCTTGTGAAGAATTTTGCGCAGCTTGTCGAAATTTCAACCAGCGCGGGTGATGAGAAATTACTTAAAAACCATCTTTACGAACTGGGCGTATCGCCGATCATCCCGCAGCTTGTAGGAGTTGAAGAAGTGGTCACCACTTATGCAACCGAACTTGAGGCGCTTGAAGAGGAAGAAGAACTTAAAGTCGAACAACCGGAAGAGGAGGTTGAAGTCTTTGAATAAGACAAGGATTTTCCTGAATGGTGAACTCATAGGAACTCACGATAATCCGAAAGAGCTTGCAGCAGATCTGCGAAAAAAGCGAAGGCAGGGCGAGCTCAAGAAACAGGTAAATATTATCTACTACGAGGATACGAACGAGATATACATCAACTCCGATCAGGGAAGAGCCAGGCGCCCCGCCATAATCGTAGAAAAAAGCATGCCGCTTGTGACGAAAGAACATATCGAGCGGTTAAATAAAGGAGAAGTCAATTTAGAAGGCCTCGTAAATGAAGGACTGATAGAGTACCTGGACGCAGAGGAAGAAGAAAATGCGCTCATAGCGATAGATGAAAAGGATATTACGGAAAAGCATACGCATCTTGAGATCGACCCCGCATTGATCCTGGGTATCTGTACAGGCATGGTTCCCTTCCCGGAACACAATGCATCCCCCAGGAATACGATGGGGGCAGGCATGATAAAACAATGCCTGGGAATGTCTACGCCAAACCTGAAGCTGCGTCCCGATACGAGGGCGCACGTCCTGCATTACCCGCAAAAAGCACTGGTATCGACGCAGACCGCAGAAGCCATCGGCTTTGATAAACGACCTGCGGGGCAGAATTTCGTGGTAGCTGTGCTGTCTTATGAAGGTTACAATATAGAGGATGCGCTTATCATAAACAAAGGTTCGATTGAGCGCGGGCTCGGAAGGAGCCATTTCTTCAGGACAAACGAAGGTGAGGAGCGCAAATATCCCGGAGGGCAGGAAGATAAGTTCGAGATCCCAGATGCCGAGGTAAGAGGAGCCAGGGGCGCAGAGGTCTACAAGCAGCTTGACAGCGACGGTCTTGTGAATGCGGAAATCCCCGTAGGACCGAATGATGTCCTCATAGGAAAAACAAGTCCGCCAAGGTTCCTGGAAGAACCCACCGAGCTTGGGATCAGTCCTCTCCAGAGAAGAGAGAGTTCGGTAACGATGCGCTCGAATGAGAAAGGCATAGTTGATACTGTGATACTGACAGAATCGGAGAACGGTTCCCGGCTTGCAAAGGTCAGGACGCGTGACCAGAGAGTCCCCGAAGTCGGGGATAAGTTCGCATCCCGGCACGGTCAGAAAGGAGTGATTGGTCTCATAGTGCCGCATGAGGATATGCCGTTCTCGGAGAACGGTACTGTTCCCGACCTTATTGTCAATCCGCATGCCATACCCTCAAGAATGACAGTAGGGCACGTTCTTGAAATGATAGGCGGCAAAGTAGGTTCGCTTGAAGGAAGACAGGTTGACGGCACTCCCTTCTCGGGAGCGTCTGAAGAGGAATTACGTTCTGCCCTTCTGAAATTTGGTTTTTCGAACAGCGGTAAAGAGGCACTGTATGACGGTATAACTGGCAAGAGGATCCAGGTGGATATATTCGTGGGTGTTATCCTGTACCAGAAACTCTACCACATGGTTTCCTCAAAGATGCATGCGCGGTCAAGAGGACCTGTACAGGTACTGACCAGGCAGCCGACCGAAGGCAGGGCAAGGGAAGGAGGCCTGAGGTTCGGTGAAATGGAGCGTGATGTCCTTATCGGGCATGGCGCTGCAATGGCTTTGAAAGAGAGGCTGCTTGATGAATCAGACAGGGTAGTGGAATATGTCTGTTCCAACTGCGGCATGATAGGCACCCTGGATAAAAGGAAGAACATCACCGTATGTCCTGCCTGCGATGCGGAAACGGGCATACATCCTGTAGAAATGAGCTATGCGTTCAAACTACTGCTTGACGAGATACTATCCCTCGGCGTTGCGCCGCGTCTTGTGCTGGAGGACGCCGTTTAGGAGGATATCATGGTAATCACGACCCCAAAAAGAATAAAACAGATAAAATTCGGGCTTATCTCACCAAAAGAGTTCCGGAAAATGAGCGTCACAAGGATCATAACAGCAGATACGTATGATGATGACGGTTTTCCTATCGAGATGGGATTAATGGATACAAGGCTCGGCGTTATTGACCCGGGCCTGCGGTGCAAAACGTGCGGAGGAAGGGCTGGCGAATGTCCCGGTCATTTCGGGCATATCGAGCTTGTAGCCCCGGTCATCCATGTAGGCTTTGCAAAGCTTATACGCAAGATCCTCAGGGCCACCTGCAGGAGCTGCGGAGCGCTGCTTCTTGAGCCTGCCCAGAAGAAAAAATACCTCGAGCAGATAAAAACACTGAAAAAAATGGGGCAACCAATAGAGGATATTGTTAACGAGGTGTTCAAAGAAGCACGAAAAGCCGGAAAATGCCAGTATTGCGGCGAAGTGCAGCAGGAGATCAAGTTCGAGAAGCCGACAACATACATCGAGAACGAACATAAACTGATGCCCACGGATATCCGTTCCCGGCTTGAGAAGATCACGGACGAGGACATAGAAGTTATCGGGATGGACCCGCAGAATGCGCGCCCCGAGTGGATAATTTTAACGGTATTACCTGTACCCCCGGTTACGATGCGGCCTTCGATCACCCTTGAATCAGGCCAGCGCAGCGAGGACGACCTCACGCATAAGCTTGTGGATATAATCCGGATCAACCAGCGGTTCCAGGAGAACAGGGAAGCCGGAGCGCCGCAGCTTATTATCGAAGACCTGTGGGAGTTGCTGCAGTACCATGTGACCACGTTCATCGATAACGCAGTATCGGGTGTACCTCCTGCAAGGCACAGGTCCGGAAGACCGCTCAAGACACTGTCACAGAGGTTGAAAGGCAAGGAAGGGCGGTTCAGGGGAAGCTTGTCAGGCAAACGTGTCAATTTCTCGGCAAGGACAGTGATATCACCGGACTCAAATCTCAGGATATTCGAGGTCGGAGTACCGGTAGAGGTGGCAAAAGAACTTACCATTACTATGAACGTTACCCCGAGGAACCTTGAAGAAGTAAGAGAATTTGTGAAAAGGGGTCCCGAGAACCATCCAGGCGCAAATTATATCGTCAGGGCTGACGGGCGCAGGGTGAAAATAACTGATATCAACCGCGAGGAACTTGCAGGCCTGATAGAACTCGGATGGAAAGTTGACAGGCAGATAAAAGATGGCGATGTCGTATTATTTAACAGGCAGCCCTCGCTTCACAGGATGAGCATCATGGCTCATGAAATAAAGGTGCTGCCATACAAGACATTCAGGCTTAATCCCGCCGTGTGTCCGCCATATAACGCAGACTTTGACGGCGATGAGATGAACCTGCATGTGCCCCAGACGGAAGAAGCGCGTGCTGAAGCGAAGATATTGATGCATGTGCAGGAGAACATCCTGTCACCGAGGTTCGGCGGTCCGATCATCGGCGGTATACATGACCACATCTCAGGGCTTTTCCTGCTCACGAATGCCAAGGATAAGATAAATAAGAACGATGCCCTGGAGCTTCTCGGGAAATCCGAGATCAGGGAGCTATCCGATCCGGCGGGAAAAGAGAACGGCGAGCCGTACTGGACAGGAAAACAGATATTCAGCCTGATATTGCCGAAGGGGCTGAATCTCCAGTTCAAGGCTGAGATTTGTGAACACTGCGATGTCTGCAAGGGCTTTGATTGTGAGAACGATGCTTACGTGATCATCAAGGACGGAGTGCTTGAGAAAGGCGCCATCGATGAAAAAGCCATAGGCGCTTTTAAGAGCGTGATACTTGATAAATTGATGAAAGAGTTCAATCCCGAAATCGCATGTAAATTTATCGATGACGCTACCCGTCTCTCGATAAGAGGCATCATGAGAAAAGGGTTCAGTTTCGGGATAGACGACGAGTATATACCCCCTGATGCCCAGAACCAGATAGATGAGGTCATGAACCAGGCAAAAGATAAAGTTGAGAAACTGATCTCAGCATACCTGGCCGGGGAGCTTGAGCAGTTGCCCGGGCGGACGCTGGCTGAAACGCTTGAGATGGAAATAATGAAAGAACTCTCCAAAGCCAGGGACATGACCGGTGATATTGCAGGAAGGCATCTGGGAATGGACAATTCTGCGGTAATAATGGCACGCTCAGGTGCCAGAGGCTCAATGCTCAACCTTACTCAGATGGCAGCCTGCGTCGGCCAGCAGGCAGTACGAGGCGAGCGCATCAAAAGAGGCTATGCAGGACGCACATTATCGCATTTTGAGCGCGGCGACCTGGGAGCACAGGCTCACGGGTTCGTAAGAGCAAGTTACAAGAGCGGCTTATCACCTACAGAGTACTTTTTCCACGCCATAGGAGGGCGCGAAGGTCTTGTGGATACGGCGGTCAGAACATCCCAGTCCGGTTACCTGCAGAGGCGGCTTGTGAACGCATTGCAGGACCTTGAGGTCCAGTACGACGGAACGGTCAGGGATACCAGGAAAATGATAATCCAGTTCAAATACGGGGAAGACGGTATCAATCCGATGAACAGCGATTTCAGTAAACCTGATGCTGTCAAGCGGATCATCGAAAGTGTCATGGCAGGGGAGGAATGAGCATGGATCAAAAAGCCATAGAGGAGACCATTTCAGCTCTCCCGCTGCCCCAGAGGGTCATTGATAACCTCATGCGTGAATTAAAAGGAGTCAAGATCACAAAGAAACAACTTGAAGCGATCGTGAAGAACACTCTCGCCACGTACGATTATTCCAGGATACAGGCTGGCGAGGCTGCAGGCGTCGTTTCTGCGCAATCGATCGGTGAGCCTGGTACGCAGATGACAATGAGAACTTTCCACTACGCAGGTGTGGCTGAAATTAACGTCACCCTGGGACTGCCGCGCTTGATAGAAATAGTGGATGCAAGGAAAAACCCGAGCACCCCTATGATGACCATTTTCCTTGAGAAGGAGTATGCGTTCGACAGGGATAAGGCGCGAGAGCTTGCCTGGAAGATAGAGGCTACCAGAATTACCGTGCTGGGCAGCATGTCCACGGACATCACCGAGATGAAAATAATAATCGAGCTTAATAAGAAATCGCTTGTACAGCGGAATATGACAACAAAAGAGATCGCCGATAAGATAGAAGAGGAAATCGGCAATTCTCCCGAGATTTCAGGCGATACTTTAATAATGAGGCCTGAAGAAGCATCGTACAGGCAACTGCTCCAGCTCGTTAAAAGCGTGCAGTCCATAATACTGAAAGGCATTAAAGACATAAAAAGAGTCGTTATCAGGAAAGAAGAGAGCGGCGAGTATGTCCTGTATACCGAGGGTTCCGCTCTCAAGGATGTGCTCTCAATATATGGTGTAGATGCTACCAGAACAAGAACGAACAATGTCAATGAGATATTTGAAGTAATGGGAATAGAAGCGGCTAGGCTGTCCCTGATCCATGAGGCTACGGAAACCCTGAAAGAGCAGGGCCTGACCGTGGATGTGAGACATATCATGCTGGTAGCTGATATAATGACCGTTGACGGTGATGTGAAACCGATAGGCAGACACGGTGTATCCGGAGAAAAGGCAAGCGTCTTCGCACGCGCGGCCTTCGAGGTAACTGTGAACCACCTGCTTGATTCCGGCATGAGCGGGGATGTCGATGAGCTGCGGGGAGTAACAGAAAATGTTATAGTAGGCCAGCCGATCAGACTTGGGACCGGAAATGTAAGATTGATTGCGAAAAAACCCGCATAAAGGAGTTAAATTATGGAAACCGATATGAGCAAAGTACTGCGAAGCACTATATCCACTGGTAAAGTACTTATTGGCGCAAGGCAGACTATTGATGCTGTGAAGAACGGGAAAGCACAAGTCGTTGTAGTAGCTTCCAATTGTATGGAACAAACTCTAAACGAACTCAAGGGAGTGCCCGTAATAAAATACCCGGGAACAGGCGTTGACTTGGGTGCCGCATGCGGCAAGCCGTATGCAATTACAACACTTGTAGTACTGGAACCTGGGGAATCGGGGATACTTTCTTTCGGGAGCACGAATGAGTGAAGTCAAATTAAGTACGGACGGGATAAGATATATTGCGTTATTTGAGAGCCTGACAGGGGCAAGAGCAAGGGATTGCTTTGAGGATGCCGAGAACAACAGGCTTGTATTCGTAGTAAAAAGCGGGGACATGGGGCTGGCTATCGGAAAAGGCGGGGACCGCATCAACCGCGTCAAGAAAGCTGTTGGCAGGCATGTCGAGGTGATCGAGCACTCGGAGGATCCTGTTGAGTTCGTGAAAAATGCTTTTCACCCTGTCTCAATAAAGAATGTTAATATTACTGTTAAGGACGACAAGCGCATAGCTTATGTAGAGGTACTTACTAAGGAGAAGGGGCTTGCCATCGGGAGAGACGGCAAAAATATCGAAAAGGTAAAAAAGCTCTCCTTGAGGCACCATAATATAGATGATGTGATTATCAAGGGTTGAGCCCCTTGAGGACTCAGACACGTATGCCTGCAGGCATATGTGGATACGCAATCAACTGGCGTGACAGTTGTCAAGGGTTGACCCTTTGAAGACACAGGCACGTATTGCTTCACGCAATATGTGGATACGCAATCGACTAAAATGAAAATTATATACACCGGAGGAACATAACTTCATGGGAAAAGGAATATACGCCGCTCGCAAACTAAAGAGCGAACATAAGAAATTCAGATGGAGCGACAGGAATTATAGCAGACGCGCACTTAATCTTGATGTAAAGGCAGACCCGCTTGGAGGGGCACCTATGGCCCGCGGCATTGCGCTTGAGAAGGTCGGGGTCGAGGCCAAGCAGCCAAACTCAGCTATCCGCAAATGCATACGGCTTCAGCTTATCAAAAATGGAAAACAGATATCCGCTTTCTGCCCCGGTGACGGTGCTATCAACTATATTGACGAACATGATGAGGTTGTCGTGGAAAGGATAGGCGGAAGGATGGGCGGCGCAATGGGAGATATACCCGGTGTACGCTGGAAGGTAGTGGCCGTCAATAACGTGGACCTAAGACAACTGGTTCTCGGCAAGAAGGAAAAACCGGTGAGATAATATGCATAAATTGTTTGGAAAATGGGATTTTACCGAGGTTGAGGTCAAAGACCCGAGCATCAAAGGCTATGTCAATCTTTCGCCTGTAACCATACCGCACAGCGGCGGAAAGAACGCAAAACAGCAGTTCAGCAAATCGAGCCTGAACATCGTCGAGCGGCTTATCAACAAGATAATACGCGAAGAGAACAATACCGGTCAGAAGATCACCGCAATCCGGATGGTACAGGACGCCTTTGAGATCATCAATAAAAAGACAGGGCAGAACCCGCTGCAGGTGCTTGTCAATGCTGTTTCAAACGCAGGACCAAGAGAAGAGACCGTCAGGCTGCAATACGGCGGCATCGCTGTCCCGAAATCCGTTGATACCGCACCGCAGCGCCGCGTGGATACTGCGCTGAGATTAATCGCTCAGGGTGCACAGCAGGCATCATTCGGCACAAGGAAAGCATACGTCGATGCGCTTGCAGATGAGATAATCGCAGCAGCCAACTATGATGTTAAAGGTTTTGCCATGGGCAAGAAGGATAACATCGAGCGGGTTGCGAAAGCGGCGAGGTAAATACTTCGCCTTTTTGAAAAGGCGATGTTTTATTATTTTTTATGTAAATATTAGCTGCGGCTGAGCCATATTTAATACATCGGCCTTCCGCAATAAAGGTGTAATCTTGTTTTGGGATAAGGAATATGAAAACTCTTCACGCATCTGGGGAGATGGACCGAGTGAACTGGCAGTCATTACGGTAAAATACCTCCAAAATCATCGGTTAAACAAAAAGTTTCTAAATATAATAGATATCGGTTGTGGTTATGGTCGGGATTGTTTATATTTGGCGAAACACCTCAATTGCTGCATTTTCGGAATAGATACATCTCAAAAGGCCATAGAAATTTTAAAAAATTCAATAGCTGAGCCATACACAAAGGCGATTGAATTTAAGTGTTGTAGTTTTATGGATCTCGATCAATGTAAATATGACGTTGTGTTCGCTTCTAACCAGTACCAGATACTACAGGGAAGGCAGAGAGAAGAACTCAGGGAAAAAATCGCCAATCTCCTTAAACCTGAAGGTTTATTATTCCTGAATAATCTCTCAACGAACGACCCGGAAGAATATGGTAAAGGAGAGCCCTGCCCGGATGAACCCCGTTCGTTTATAAATAATAAGTATCTTCATTTCTGCACGAGAGAAGAGCTGGAAGAGGATTTCCGATTTCTCTCTATTAAGGAACTTTATGAGCACAGGTATGATGAACCCAGAGCTCAAGGAGAGACGCATCATCACATTTCATGGATACTCATAGCGGAGCATACAGGGCAAAGATAGGAGGAAGCAATGGACATAAAAGAACATTATGAGAATCACCTGGCGAACTATTACTCCTGGATGTTCGGTGATTTTAATGCTAAACTGAACGAAAACCAGCGGTTTTTCGAGTGCCATAATATCAAACCGGTTTTATCGAAAACCGCTATTGATCTGGGGGCAGGTTGCGGCTTTCAATCAATTCCGCTGGCAAAAATCGGATTTAAGGTTAAAGCAATTGATTTTAGTAAAAAACTACTGGATGAATTAAAAAGTAAAAGTAACGGCTTAAGTATCGAAGCAATAGAAGACAATATTTTAGATTTTGATGTTTACTCTAACTGCAAACCTGAATTAATAGTCTGCATGGGAGATACTATCACCCACCTTGATAGTCTGGAGTCTATTCAGGAATTAATTAAAAATAACTATAAAATACTTTTAAAATCCGGGAAACTGATTTTAACGTTCAGGGATTCGACACTTGAACTCAAGGAAGAACAGAGATTTATTCCTGTTAGAAGTGATGATAATAGGATCTTTACTTGCTTTTTGGAATATCATTATACTTATGTAAAAGTTTTTGATATAATTTACGAAAAGGAGAACGGGAGATGGATCCAAAAAATAAGCTCATATAAAAAATTGGTAATTCCACGCAATGTAATAGAGGACTATTTTGAAGATGCAGGATTTAAAATAGAATTTATGGGCGTTGAAAACGGATTAGTTACGATAATAGGGACAAAATAACGCTACCGTATTTTAAATTGAGCCATGCGCCTGAAGAGATGCTGCAGAAATCAAGCGAACCGGTATAAATTCAAACTAAAAGAAGACTTTCTGAAAAACCTGTTTCCATAGCCTTCATTGAGCGAAAGCTTTTACCGATATAACATATAACATTAATATGTGAGTGAGAGCTAAAAAATCACTCATTTAATAACACGGGGAGAGAAATATGCCAAAAGTAGTAGTCGTATATCTGAGCACGTCTGGAAACACAAAATTGATGGCTGATGCCATTGTAGCAGGGATTCAATCAAGAAATGTTGAAGCAATAGCCATGAATTTCAATGAGGCAAGGATAGAAGAATTGGAAGATGCAGACGCAATTGCAATAGGATCTTCCACATTTTACTATAGAATGCTGCCTCCAATGGAGAAATTCATTGAAAGCCTTGAAAAAGCAAAGATAAAAGCTAAATTAGGAGCAGCTTTCGGTTCCTATGGTTGGAGTGGTGAGGCACCTGTAATGATCGCAGAAAAAATGCGAAAGCTCGGCATGGAAGTGATAGATCCGGTATTGCGTATTCAATATCAACCTACTGATAAAGATCTTGAAGAATGCAAACGTCTGGGAAAAGATATCGCCGTTAAAGTGAAAAAGATACATACCAGGCCAGGAAGCGAACAAAAGCGTGAAGCTGCACCTATTATGCAGGAAGTCAAAATGGGTGAAGGAGGTCACTGAGAGAGAAGCATTTACGCAGATACCTTTTGGGATTTTATCGGCTCTTGTATAACATTCGATAATAGTCTATAAACCACAGAGAACACAGAGAGTTGGTTTTTGCTCTGTGTCCTCTGTGCACTCTGTGGTTGATTATCTTGCTTTGGCTCATTTTAATAAATCTCAGAAAATTTTTTACATTAATTATGTTAAATTTTACGGATGACTATAATCTGCAGTCGGTGACTTTGACCGGATTTCCTCCTGTTAGAAAAATCATAGTGGATACGCGAAATTTAAATATCTATCATACCTTTCAGGAGGCATATGTTGTCCCGCAGAGTAGACCATTTTGTGGAGTCGGTCATCCGCGACATGACGCGTCTCTCATTAAAACACGGTGCGATCAACCTGGCGCAGGGATTCCCTGATTTCCCGGCGCCGGAAGAGCTAAAGCGCGCAGCGGCTTCGGCGATCCTGGAGGATTACAACCAGTATTCCATTACCTGGGGCGCGAAAGATCTGCGGGAAGAGATATCACGAAAAGCCCGCGAATATAATCATATCGAAGCCGACCCCGAAACAGAGATTACGGTAACCTGCGGCTCGACCGAAGCCATGATGGCTTCCATGCTCGCTTTAATAAACGAGGGGGATGATGTCGTTGTATTTGAGCCGTTTTACGAGAACTACGGCCCCGATTCAGCAGTTTCAGGGGCAGTGCCGCGGTTCGTGCCTTTAAATGATGATAACAGCATAGATGAAGAGGCTCTTGTTTCTGCTTTTAATAAGAATACACGCGCCCTTATCCTCAACACGCCAAACAACCCATGCGGGAAAGTGTTCACTGCAAATGAGCTAAAACTGATCACGGAACTATGCGTGGACTACGATGTTATTGCTGTGACCGATGAGATATACGAATACATCCTGTACGATAATAAAAAGCATATCAGCATCGGGTCGCTGGATGGGATGAAGGACAGGACAATAACCATAAGCGGATTTTCAAAGACCTACAGCGTTACGGGATGGAGGATAGGCTACGCGCTTGCAGGTAAGAACCTGACCTCAGCGATACGGAAGGTGCATGATTTCCTCACTGTGGGTGCCCCCGCACCGCTCCAGCACGCATGCGTAACGGCCATGGGATTCCCAGATTCGTATTATAAAGAGCTTGCGCGGATGTACGACGGGAAGAGAAAGCTGCTCTATAAGGCTTTAATAAAAGCAGGCTTTAAATGTCGTATGCCAGAGGGCGCGTATTACATACTGGCGGATATACCTGAGGGCACAGGTATGGACGACATGGCTTTTGCAAGATACATGGTAAGCAAGGTCGGAGTTGCGGCTGTGCCGGGGAGCAGCTTTTATAAGAGCGAAGCAGGAAGACATAAGCTTCGGTTCACGTTCTCGAAGAAGGATGAGACTTTAATGGAGGCTGCACGGCGGCTTGAGAAGCTTGAGATTTAATTGGCCCGGATTTCCAGCAGCATTAGCCATAAGGGTTTATATTGAATCATAACAATTTATAATTAAATAAACAACGGGTTTGGAACGGACTAACGTCGAACTCAACCTGAGTTCGCAAAGAGTTCGTATTAGTTCGTTGTTTTATCTTTATGCTATAAACTACAACAAGCTGAGGCGATAACATTAACATACGATTTTTAGGAGGAGCAGGCGAAGTCGGAAGGTCCGCAATACTTGTCAATGAGGAACTGCTTCTTGACTACGGCATCAAACCAACAGACCCGCCAACCTATCCTTTGAACGGCATGCGTCCGAAAACCCTGATAATCTCGCACGGGCACCTTGACCATTGCGGGCTTGCGCCCAATCTCATGGACCTTGAGCCGGAGATATACTGTACGGGCACGACATCAAAGCTGTCAGGACTGCTGGCAAGGGATACCCTCAAGATAAGCGAGAATAGAGGTCATAACATACCTTACTACAACGAAGAGATACAAGAGTTCGAGAGGCGCGCAAGAGCAGTAAAATACAGGCAGGAGTTCGAGACACATGGCTACCAGGCATGCCTGTATGATGCAGGTCATATTCCCGGCTCATCTTCGGTACACCTTGTAAAAGGCAACCAGAGCCTGTTCTATACCGGGGACTTAAACACCATCGAGACCGAACTCCAGAAAGGCGCTGATATGGATTATCCGGAAAACGATATACTGCTGATAGAGAGCACGTATTTTGGAAAGAACCACACACCCAGGAAGGAACTGGAAGAGCGGTTCATCGGATCGGTAAGAGATACCCTTGACATCGGCGGGAAAGCCGTGATCGCAGCTTTCAGTATAGGGAGAACGCAGGAAATAATGCTCATCCTGAGAAAGCACGGGATTCATGCTTATGTCGATGGCATGGGAGTCGATGTATTCAACCTGATAAAAAGATCGCCTGAACATGTGAAGGACATAAACAAACTTGGAAAGGCATTCACAAGCTTAAATATCGTAGAGCATGAGCAGCGCAAGGATATTATCAGCGAACCCTCTGTGATCGTGACCAGCGCCGGGATGCTGAACGGTGGTCCTGTGCTCTATTATATCAGCGAGATATATGACGACCCGAGATCAAAGATCCACTTCACGGGTTACCAGGTCGAAGGAACGAACGGGAGAAAAGCACTGGAAAGCGGGTATATAGAAGACAGGAACAAAATAACCCACCTCAAATGCAGGCTTGAGCTCTACGATTTCTCGGCGCACTGCGGGGATGCGCAGCTAAAAGAAGTCGTAAAAAAATCCTGCGATAACGGAACGCAAACAGTTATCCCTGTTCACGGGGATAATGCGGGCGGCTTTGCGAGCTGGATAAAAGAAGAGTTGGGCGTGGACTCGATTGCTCCTGCCAACGGAGAAACTGTTTACATTTGAGTATGAGAATAGTAATTTTAAGACTCGGGCACAGAATTCAAAGGGACCAGCGGATAACCACGCATGTGGCGCTCACAGCGCGCGCCCTGGGCGCTGAGGGGGTGCTCCTTGATTCTGATGACGCAGGTATCGAAAAAAGCCTGGACGAAGTAAAAGACAGGTGGGGCGGCTCTTTCTACGTCAGGAGAATTACGAGCTGGAAAAGTGAGATCAAAAAATGGAAAGAAGCCGGAGGCAAAGTGATGCACCTCACGATGTACGGGATCAATCTTCCGGATGCTGTCGATGAGATCACGACAGGCAGCCTTATGATAGTCGTGGGGGCTGAAAAAGTGCCGCCTGAGGTCTATGAGCTTGCAGACTGGAATGTCGCTGTGGGGAACCAGCCGCACTCCGAGGTTGCAGCCCTTGCGATCGTGCTTGATAGGCTTAATGCATCATCGGGCAAAGATCCTCTAAGCTCCCGGTTTACAGGCGGCGAGATCGAGATCATCCCATGCAGGAAAGGTAAAGAGGTAAAGAGCAAATGAAAATCCTTGTGATTTGCAAGAGCAGCCGCAGTATTGTATGCTCTGCAAAAAAAGCGGGATACACTGTCTATGCCCTTGACCATTTCAGCGATGCGGACATGATTAAATGCGCGGATAAGGCGCGCTCTTTTGGAAATATCCCTGAAACGGGAATATATGAGCTGGCCGGTTCTTTTGGCGATGTCGATGCTGTGGTACTCGGACCGGGCTTTGAAAAACTGGAATTCAAAAACATCCTGAATAACAGGCTGTCGGTAATAGAAGAAGTGAATGACAAGTTAAAGATAGCAAAGAAATTCAGGTCGATGGATATACCTCATCCTGAGACCGAACCACTGGATAAAGCGTCGGGACTTGGATTTCCCCTGATGATAAAACCAAGGTCGGGTTCCGGGGGCATGAGGAATGCTATCGCCAGGAATGAAGATGAACTGGCTCTTTTTAGCGCACGGGATGACGCAGGCGAGCTCATAGCACAGGAATTTGTAGAAGGCGTACCGTGCAGCGCTTCTTTAATAGGTACAGGAGACGAGGCTGTTGTCGTATCCCTGAATGAGCAGTTGATAGGGGTTCCATGGCTTACAAGACTGTCTTTTGCTTATTGCGGCAATATCACACCCTTCGTTACAGGATTTAGTGAAGAAATGATAAGATATTCGACGCAGATAGCTCTGGAATTCGGGCTTGCGGGTACAAACGGCGTAGATTTCATCCAGACGGAAAACGGGATAGTCGCCATTGAGGTCAATCCGCGTTTCCAGGGGAGTATCGACACTGTGGAGCTGTCAACTGGGATGAATATTTTTAAAGCACATGTGGAGTCATTTAAAGGCGGGCTTCCGAAACCAAAAAAAGCCGGCTGTTTTGCAGCCAAGACCATACTGTACGCAGACAGGAGAGTCGTTATAGATCGGAAGCTCTCAGACAGGTTAATTAAATACATGAATACCGGACATGCTGTGGATATTCCTCAAACCGGGTGTACCATGCAGCCTGATGAACCTGTGACCACGTTCCTTGGAACGGGAGGAACACGCGAAATATCTTTAGGAGAGGCGGGCAAATATGCAAATAGTATTAAGGTCATTACGGAAACTTAAAGCCATAATAAGACAAGAATAGGACGGTGATGATTTTTGGTTGATTTGGATGATCCTGTTATCAGAGGTTATTTCATAAATCTGGTTGGCGACGAGGGTTTCAAAGTCGTGCAAAAGATGCCCGAAGGCGAGGTTACAGACGAGAAGATAGCCGAGGTGACCGGTGTTCTATTGAACATCGTGAGAAGGACCCTTTTCATTTTATATGAGAACAGGCTTGCACTGTATCGCAGGGTAAGGGATACCGATAGCGGCTGGCTCACATATCTATGGAAGCTTGACCTGGGCAGCCTGAACCGCCAGCTTGAAATTGAGGCTAAAAGAACCTTAAGGAACCTCAGGGCCAAGCTTGAATTCGAGGACGGGAAAGTTTTCTACACATGCAAGAACCAGTGCGGGCGTTATCTTTTCGATGATGCGACCGAGCTTGATTTCCTCTGCCCGGTATGCGGTGAAGACCTGGCATACCAGGACAATGAACCTGTCATTAAAGCCCTGAAACAGAGGATTTCAGAGCTTGAGGAAATGACCGCAGGTGCACCTGCTTGATAGAAACTGATGCGATAAACCTGCTGACCAGTTCAGGATGTTCACCGAATGTGGTTGAGCACTGTAAGACCGTAGCGCGGTATGCCAGGAAAATAGCACTTGATATCAACAGGTGCGCACAAAAAAGAGGGACATCAATAAAAGTGGATGTGGACGCTGTTTTCTTAGGCGGGCTACTTCATGATATCGGCAGGTCAAAAACACACGGTATCGACCATGCAGTTAAAGGCGCCAGGATAGCCCTTGAGAACGGGCTCGGCGATAAAATAGTGAATATTATAGAACGGCACATAGGGGCGGGCATTACCGGGGAAGAAGCTGTCGCTTTCGGGCTTCCAGCCAGGGATTATCTTCCGGTAACGCTTGAAGAAAAGATAGTTGCGCATGCGGATAATCTTGTGTCCGGCTCCATGGTCGGCACTATGGATGAACTGGTACTGAGCCTGAAAGAAAAACAGTTCGATGAAAAAATAATCAAACGCTTTATTGAGTTAAAAAATGAGATTGACTCTATGGTATGCTAATAGGTTTTTTATCAATTAAAGCGCTTTTGATTAAATCCACGTACTCTTCTTTTAATGAGTACACCGTGGGTGTTTTATACGATTCTTTGAAGGCATGCAGGATGCCGAGTTTGGAGTGGATATAACCCAGTGTTGAAGCCACAGCACTGTAAGAAACTTTGAATTTCTTATTTATCTCACGATACAGCATGTCTACAGTTACCTTTTTTAATTCCAGCAGCATGTTTATTACAAATTTCCTTATCCCGTCTATATCAAGTTCCAGGTATACTTCAAGGCGCCTTTTTATTCTAAGCCTGAGGGGCTCCATCGTATCACCTTATTTAAAACTTTCTTTCATAATATATATACTTTTCTGAATTATAATTAAATACAATTATTTATTGAGTTTACGCTAAATTTTAAAATTTGTATTAAATTGAAGTATTCTTATCCTGTACTTCGCTGTCATAACTTATATTTATCCGTGTAAAATAAGCAGTCTTAAATTTTATTTTTATAAAAAATTAAAGTGTCTAAAACAAAAATAATATCTTTATAATAGTGTGCTTTATTATAATGCTGTTATCTGGTAAAATATTTGATAAAATATCTGGTAACAATTAGTAATTAATTGTATTCAAATATGGTCTAAAAAAAAGTTATATAAGATTCTAACCTGATAACATATAGACGGCAGTGGTACGAACACTGCCGTTGAGCAAATTTGCCCAAGAAATGAAGGCGTTAACCTCAATACATAGTTCGTTTTACGAACTATATAACGCTTTTGTTCTTGGCTGTTTGCAGGATAGAGCGAGCGAAACATAGGATAAGGAATAGGATATGGAGGTGAATGAGTAATCTTCAAGAGTACTTGATAATCCTCGTCGTTGCATACAGCCTGTTTGTCGGGAGCGGCGTCAACCCAACGGTTGCTGCTGTTGTTGTAATGGCAGGATTGTTTGGTACATTAAGCCTAAAGATACTTTACAAAGCTTGAAGGGAGCAATTCCCTTCTATTTTTTAATTTTTTTAAAATAAAATGAGCATGATAAAATAAATAACCAAAAAGATAACACAGTTGATAATTATGAACGAAACAGACAAAAGAGTGGATGAATTAGAAAAGAGGTTGAATAGAATAGAAAATGGATTAAAGGATATGGGAATCATAGCCATATGTAAAAAATGTGGAAGTGTTTTTGAGCCCAATACCGAAAAACATATTAAAGTCATGGGTTGTAGTGAACCTGAGTTGAACGGATGGTATTGCGATGAACTTTGTTCTGACCTTTTCGCTGACGATTGGTTTGATCGTAATTCCGTGCATCCAGATATCTAAAAAATGGTTGCGTGTTGCAAGACGTTTGTTTCAGTGTCAGGAACGCATTAGATGGGTTATGGCGGGTTTTAATGGGGTATGATGTAAATGTGTTAAGTGCAAAGGATAGTATTAAATTCTTTAATATCTATCTATTGTTGAATTATTAAGCTGGTGTTATATGAGAAGACGAGGAAATATCATTGAAACGATTGTGACAATATTTGTGTCAATTCTTCTGATTTGGGTATTTTGGCAAGTCATTTCTCAAATTAATATTTTGTTCGGGATATTATTTTTAATCGCTGCAATTTTGATGATAGCTGGCGCAGTCTTATCAATCTTTAAAAGGTGAAATACATGACAGAATTCCCTAAATGGATATCGGTCATATCAGTTGTTATTAGTGGGACGTTCGGATTTATCGTCTTTTTGATGACAGCTAGTCTCTCTGAAGTTCAAAGATATTTTTTGATTACGATTTCTTTTTTGCTCCTATTGGGTGGTCTAGGAAGCTTGGCTTTTATTCACTTAAATGATAAGATAGATAAACTCAATAGTGAGGATCGGTGAGGATAAAAGTATAAAATCACAAATTAAATACAATTAAATACATTTGACCGAAAGTTACCGGTAAAGCACTGATATTTTTATATATATCCAAAACATAGAGGGAAAGAAGGAGATCCGAATGATAGAAATTACAGATGCAGCCGCATTAGAATTGAAACAAATACTTGAAAATGAAAAGAAAAGCGACCATGGATTGCGCATATTCGCAGCCGGGATGGGATGCAGCGGGGTACAGTACGGTCTTACACTTGAAAAATCCCCAAAAAGTGACGATACGGTTCTGGAGAGTAACGGGATAAAGATATTCTTCAATAAAGACCTCCAGGAAGATATCGATGAATTCAAAATCGATTATATAGATAACGATCACGGAAAGGGTTTCATTATAGATAATCCCCATGCCAGGTGCGGCTCGGGATGCGGCAGTTGCGGGTGAGTTAGATGTTCCCGGGACTTGGCAAGGGTATCAATCCCCGCAAGATGGCTTCAATGATGAAGCAGATGGGAATTGACATCAACGAGATAGAAAATGTGGAAGAAGTGATAATCCGGACCGCTGAGAAGGATTTTATTATCAAGGATGCGCAGGTCACGATAATGGATGCCAAGGGCATGAAGACGTATCAGGTTGTCGGAACTGCCCAGGAAGTGGCGCGCGAAGCAAAAATCCCGGAAGAAGATATCAAACTTGTGATGGAGCAGACGAAGGCAAGCGAGAACGATGCCAGGAGTGCGCTCAAAGAAACAAAAGGGGATATTGCAGCCGCAATCTTGAAACTCAGTAAAACCGGTTAGTTTAAACCGGTTAGTTTTTAATTTTTTCGCTTAATCCTTAATCTCATGAAAATGTTTTTATCGATTCAGTCACTTTAATGGAGGCAATGACTGGCACGGATAATAAAAAAATAGGATTTATCGGCACTGGAAAAATGGGTGAAGCCCTGATCAAAGGAATTCTTGCGGCTAAACTCATTGCACCTTCGAAAATCTATGCAGGCGACGCTGACCAAGTAAAACTGGAGCTGCTGGGGAAAGAATGTAAAATCAACATTTGCAAAGATAATTGTGATGTTGTCCTCGGTTCGGATATAATCGTAATCGCGGTCAAGCCCCAGACCATCCCGGCGGTTCTGGAAGAAATAAAAGGTTCTGTAAAGAAACATCTCATCGTATCTATAGCAGCCGGCGTCCCGATAGAGACCTTTGAAAAAGCGCTACCTCAGGGAACAAAAGTGGTCAGGGTGATGCCCAATATAGCCGCTACCGTAAGAGAAGCCGCCTGCGCGATCAGCCTGGGAAGCGCTGTATCTAAAGAGGACGCATCCCTGGTGAGCGAGATATTCAGTTCCATTGGCAGGACCGTAATATTACCGGAACATCTGATGGATGCAGTTACGGGATTATCCGGAAGCGGACCGGCATATATCTTCATGATAATAGAAGCGCTTGCAGACGGCGGCGTACATGAAGGTCTTGACAGGAACACGGCAAAGCTGCTTGCGGCGCAGACAGTCCTCGGGGCAGCTAAAATGGTACTTTCAAATGTGACTCATACAGGCGAATTAAAGGATATGGTTACCTCACCCGGCGGGACGACGATCCGGGGCATCAGGGTTATAGAAGAGCGCGGCGTCCGGGTTGCAATGATGAACGCTGTAATTGCTGCATGCGAGCGGTCAAAGGAACTGGGAAAAAAGAAATGATCGTAATCTCACCGGTTTATGGGAATTATTTCTGATATCGAAAGAAAAGCAAGGGAAAACCATGCCAGGATAGGGCTTGGTATCGGCAGGATATCCGAAGAGTTCATTAAAAGTGCAGAGGATGTCGGCGATTATGCCGAGGTTGTGCTCGTAGGCGATGAAGAACAGATAAGAACGACGGGTACAAGCCTTAAAATAGTACATTCCACAGAGCCGTCCGGGAAATTGGTAGAGATGCTGGTCGGCGGGGAGATAGACGGGGCTGTACGGGGAACGCTTGGCGCCACAAAAACTCTCACTGCGCTAAAAAGCTCGCTTGGTATGAAGAAGCTGTACAGGGTGGCATTACTTGAAACAGCGGAGGGGACGCCGTTTTTTCTTGCGCCTGTGGGTATCGATGAAGGAAATTCGGTTGAGGACAAGGTTGAACTGGTAAAGCGCGGTGTTGAATATATCGAACGCCTCGGTATCCAGGTGAGAGTCGGGATTCTCTCAGGCGGTCGTTTCGAGGATGCCGGCAGGGACAAACAGGTGGACAGGACGCTTGCAGAGGCTGAGCTTGTTACGAAAAAAGTATGTGAGTTGGGGATTAACGCAAAGAACTATTCAATCCTGATAGAGGATGCAATCGGGGAGGCAAATTTCATTATCGCGCCTGATGGAATATCCGGCAACCTAATTTTCAGGACACTTGTGTTCCTGGGCGGAGGACACGGTTATGGCGCACCCGTATTGATGAAAAAGGTGTTCGTGGATACTTCCAGGGTAAAAGAGGATGCTGCAAGGGCTATTATGCTTGCAAGCGCGCTTAAGAACCTCGATACCAATGTCCCTTAAAGACCTCCTGAAAGGCAAGCTGCCGCAGGAAAAACTCACTCTCCTCCCGGGCGGCTTTGAGGTAATCGGGGAAATCGGGATAATCAATATCCCTTCAGCACTTGATGATGAAAAGTATCTTATCGCACAGGCACTGGCGTCCCACAGGAAAGATATCAGGACAGTCCTGCGCAAGGTAGATAAGCTAAAAGGGGAAAAGCGCATCGGGGAATTTGAGCTGCTGCTTGGTAATACGACCGGAACGCTGCACAGGGAGAACGGCTGCATTTTTCAAGTGGATATAGCAAAGACATATTTTTCAGGAAAACTGGCTTTTGAAAGGAACAGGATATCAGAAAGTGCAAAAGATGGCGAGAATATCCTTGTTTTATTCTGCGGCGTGGGACCGTTTCTGATTCCGATCAAGAAGAGGAGGAACGTAAATATAACAGGACTTGATAATAATCCGGATGCATGCGCTTTATTCAGAAAGAACGCAGAACTCAATAATATCGGGGCTGATATCATCCTTGGCGATGCGAATTTAATGGCTGATCTTTTCAAAAAACCTTTTGACAGGATAGTGATGCCTGCCCCTTATAGTCAGGACCACTTTCTAATGCTTGCCTGTCCCATATTGAAATCCGGGGGGACGATCCACTTTTATACGTTCAAAAAGGATTTTGAGATACCCCATTTTAAAAGGTTACTTGAAGAAAAAGGATGGCATATAGATTTTTATAGAGATTGCGGCGGGGTAGCGCCGCGGGTAAAGAGATACGTCTTTGATATGCAAAGGCGATAACTTAAATAAGTTCATCTGACGTATGTCATGACAGGTTAAGACAGTATGTTATCATCATATTATGTTCTTCTTTACGGTTTTGGTTCATATCTTCTGGTGACGCTTGTTTTTCTTGTAATATCTGTGGGCCTGCATGAACTGGGTCATATTCTTTTTGCCAGGTTAAATCATCTTGAATACAGGGTTTTGTTCAAGGGCGGCAATATAACAGTAGCTGCCGACTGGGACCGGATAAAAGATAAGAAGGTCTACGGGCATATGCTGGGCATTGCTTTCGGGCTGCCTCCGGTGATCGCAGGCGGATGGGCATATTCTACGCCTCTTTTCATGTTGTTCTATCTGCTTGCATGCTACGATGATTTTGGCGCTGTTGCCAGGAAAATGCTGGATTGTAAAAAAGTGTTTGGTTTAGGTTGAGCGGGTCCAGAAAGGAGACCTATAGTAATTAACCCCAAAGTTTAGCTTTAGTATCCATGATCAGTTGCAACAAATAATGAACTCACGCAACAAACAATGAACTCACCGCGAAGAACGCAAAGTTCGCAAAGATTATTGCTGCTATGCTTTGCGTTCTTTGCGCTCTTTGCGGTGTTTAACCTGATCATTCCATGGAATACTTTAGAAAGCTACCGTATATTTGAACTTGCCGTAATAACTATAATTTATCAGCACAAGTTGCGCGCCGACGGTTCGCGGTTGGGGAGTGGGGGGGTTAATAAAAATAGTGCTAACCGCGGCCCACAACCTCGGTTTAATACCTTTTAATTGTTTATATAGTTTCTGCTACCAATATAGGTATACAAACTACATAATAGATACCCATAAAATAGATAAGGATAAAAAAATATGTTAGCGCCGTGAGAAAAACGTGATTTCTGGACAAGGGAAATTAATTAATCGCCGGACAAAGACGGCTGGAAAAGAATACGATAGGTTTTTCATATATGTACCTGCCGAGGTTGCAAGGGACGGGCTTTTCCCGTTTAAGGAAGGTGAGAAGCTGACGATCACGGTGGATGCTGAGAATAAGCGTCTGATTATTGAGAAAAACGCACCGTCAACTAATTAATACTTTTTTATAGTTTACTTGAAGTTCTTTAAACGAGCTAATAACTCCGGAACGCCTGAACAGAGAATGACCGATCGCTCAATCATAAGATTTACAGTACCTTCAATGCCCAGAGTGCGAAAATCAGTCCTCAGCCCAAGTACCGGCTTACCGAGCGCGTAGACGTACCCGATTTCCCACGAGGTGCCGGAATCAACATCAGCCCCATCAACTACAGCAACGAGTATATCCGCTTTATCGATCGCGGCCAGGTTTTTATCAAAGATAATTTTCTGCCTGTTTTTCTCATCCTTTATGTTATTTGAGTCCTCCTGCGGCAGGAAAACATCGAAGCCTGCTTTCTTTATCTCATCCCTGAGCATGCGGTTAAAATCAAGCTCAGCCCCCGAAAAAAGTGGTGCTGCAAGATAAACGGTTTTCATACGCCAGATATAGTTCTTATAATAAAATAACTTTTCTTAAGCGACATGAAAGTATTGATGTTATCCTCTTATTATTTTACGCTAATCCCATACACCGGATGTATCTCGTTCCATCCCCCGTGTTCGGTATCTGAAACGAATTGTCCCGTGATAACAACGTGTTCGTTTACCTCTGGCAATGGTATTTTATTTTCATATCCGCTGCATGCGTTTATTGCATCCGCCTGGGTAATTTCAAAGGCACAGACGATCTCCACAACCAGATTGCCGCCCTGCTTATCAACATTGACCTGGTTAATGGTATCTGCGTACTGGGGGTCAACTTTCAGTCTGATATGAGTATCCCCGTCATTCTCCCTGATTATTTTTACAACAGTACCAGAAACTGTTTTACACGGGTCAAGAACGGCAAGCCTTTTGGGATTGTAAACATGTTTTAAAGGCTCCGGGTTTGTACAGGCAGAAGGTAGTTGATCGGCAGTTGATACAGGCTGAATATCCGTAACTTTTGGAGTAGTCTCTGCTACAACCGGATTCCCACTCTTTTCAATGCAGCCAATGGCAATAAATAATAACAGAACAACTGCTAACGATTTTAAACGTTTTTGTCGCATCCTTCAGTACACCTTTGGAATCAAATGACATAATCTCATAAAAAGGTATCGTGGAAAAGTCCTGATAAAATTCTCTATGCAGTAACCTTTTATATCCTTTAAACTCTCAAGATTAATCATATACGAATTACAAAACCGGGGGATAATGCAATATGCGCACCAGAATAATATGGCAATGCCCGAAATGCAGGTTTAAAGTAGAACATAACATCGAACTGGTTAAGAAACATGGTGAGCCTGTTTGTATATGTGGAGAATATATGTTAATCGGGGTAGAGCTGGAGCAGGAAGATCGCTCCCGGGCATAGTGTTAAACATAAATTATGGAATTGATTTTACCCACCCCGTTTACATCGAATGTACCCTGATTGACTATAGTAGTAGGGGAAGCCATTATTTTGGAGTTGTTATCAACCATCTTTATCGGTGTATTATCCGGAAGCAGGTCAAAATAATCTCCCTTTGTACTCACTGCAAATGCACCTGAAAACCTAATACTTCCAAAGTCAGCCAGGTCTGTTAACTGGCACGTCTCAAGACACAGTAATGGTCTCTCTATTATTGCTTCTGCAGTGGTTTGATCCGGATAAAAGTTTTCAGTGGTCTGGAATGATTGTCCCTTTGTAATATCGGTTATATTTATTATCCAGACCCCTGGCGATATTTGCTGGATAAATGCAGATATCGTGTCCCCCGGTGACACGGCGATCGTATCGATCTTTTGTTCTTTGTTCGCAGGATATGTTTCCCACCAGGCATAATAGACAGGTGTACAACCGGAAAAAGAGCCTGAGCCACCTTTATTCCCGCCTGATGAAGGCATATCAACCAGGACCTGACCGTGAACTTTTCCCTCATCTCCTGTAGTTATATCTGATAAGCATTCCTGCTCGGTTCCAGCCTGGATCAGATTACCGCTTCCATTAATACCACCAATGCCAACCCAGGCGGAGGAATAACCACCAGTCCCATTCAAAACTGCAGGTACTATCCAGGTAGCGTTAGCATAATTATAGCTGGAACCGCTCACATAATAACCTGCCCAATTCAAAGAGTAATCACCGAAGAGCTTCTGTAGAGGATTATTAAGAAGAGCTGCAAAAGGACCTGCAGAAGAGAACAATATTAATGTTATTATCATCGTTGGGATTAATATTCTATTGTCCATAGCCTGGCTCCCGGACTGATTGTTTGCCGTACTTACAATCATAGAACATAAATATTTGTCCATCTGAATAATAATGGTAGTTATGATTATTATCGTGGAAAAATCCGGCTTAAAAAATTTAATGATCTTTCCTGAATGAAGCGCCAGCCGACATATCAGGCTCCCCCAACTTCGATATGTAGCTCAGCACATTTTCGCAGGGGTAAGGAGTGAAGGATGTCCCAGGACATCCCTTAAGCATAAAATATTATCTATACACTCTCTTCCTGCTTCTCTATTACTATGTCCTGTGCAGCAATTTCAAATACCTTGCTGAACTGGCTTCTTCTTCCATTCCATGTGTGCTCAGAAGCACGGTTTACAAGACCGCTCCAGAATAAATCCATATTAGTCACCTCAACCAAAAATAACCCGCTCGGTATATATGGGCGCTCCAAGCGGGGTGAAAGTAATCAATTCCCCTGTTAGATTACTATTTCACCTGAAAAAGTAATTGAGACCGTTACCCGGTCACAATTACTGTTCCGTGCGGAATACTCGGGTGGATAGTACAGGAATATTCAAAAGTACCGGCATTATTAAATGTGTAGCTAAACGTTTGCCCGCTACTTATAGGCCCTGAGTCGAAAGGGTTCTGTCAAGTCTGCGTTTGTTAATATTATATAAATCATCATATCGTTAGTGATTGCCTTCTTGCGAGAAGTGATATCCTTATAGCTGACAAAGACTTGACAGTACCGGGCGGGTGTTTGAGAGAGAGAAGGTCAAAGATTTCGGGACTACACAGTAAAACTATTAATGCGACAATCAACTTTCACTATGTGAGGTGATCCTATTGAACCTGCTCCTCGATAAGTGCCGGTTCAACCTGATAACGATATACCAGCCCGTGACCTGCCACACCAGATTTGTAAGATAACCTGCCATCAGCCTTGCGCCACGTATCTTTAGGTCAATACCCGATAGGTCTCCAATAACCTGTGGATATATCAGTGCAAAGAGCTGCGGGATCGATGTATTTAAGAATGCAAAAACAAGAGGTACAGACCAGGCTAAAGTATAGACCCGCCATGATATATTATTCAATGTCATCACCATTACCAGGAATGGTATGAGCAGGTCAAGATTGGGCTCTGAAACCCAGGCGCGAGTGAGCAGGAATATCAGGATTATGCTGCAAGCGCTCCGTATCATTTCCTCTGGCGAATTGAACCGCGGATGCAGGAAGATGTAGCCTAATGCTATAGCAGGTATCCATACAAACCCGAGCAAGTACAGGGAATCAGGGATATGGTATGCGCCGTGCAGGGTTTCCATGAAACCAAAGATGGATAAACCTCCTGCAACCGTTTCGTGAGCATCCCAATTTCTCAATATAATCCCAGGATTCCAGTCTAACAGGTAGAACGGCACTACTGTTAGAACAAGAATCGATGCCAGAGAGATTATGAGATATTTTGCGCAACTTTTCATCGAACCACGGGCCGTGTATATGATCGGAAGGGGAAGCAGCGGCAGAGCAACAGGTTTCAGGGAAATAGCAAGCGCAAGCAGGACAGCAGACCTGCCGGTCATTTTGCGATGCAGGTAATGAAATGATAATATCACAAGGAAAGCAACAATCCCGTCGATCTGGCCCCAGGCAGAGGACGTGATCAGAATAAATGGATTAAACAGAATAAGAAGCCACGCACTTGCGGCTTTTATTCGATCGATCTTCAGATCGTGCAGCAGCATATTTCTTACAGCATAGGCAAGGAATATGTTTCCCGCTATTATAGGGAGCTTGATTGCGAAGTTATACAGGAACAGGTCAGGGACGATTTTATAGGAAAGCAGATAGATGAGCCCAAGGATTAATGCCCACGGAGGAGGATACCCTATGCCTGGAGTTATTCCCTGGAATATCTCGTGATTGAAAATGCCACCAAGGTAGTGCTGTTCATAGGGATTCAACCCATGGGCAACAAGATATCCTGTCCCCATTGATATTCTTATGTCATAGAAGTGACCCAGGAAAAAGGCGAGGGGGATCTGTATCATCAGGCTCAGAAGTAAAGCGAATTTATCTTGCTCAAGCAATGATTGAATCCTGTGCCTGATGATTTCTGCGTACACGTTACATCTCTTTCTTGCTCTGTGATATACTTTAAGTATCCGACAAATATTTATGAGTTCGTATATATCCCGATGAGTATCGCTATGGCGACAATAAACTGTTGGATTGGTATGAAAGTCCAACTCCTAATAATATTATTAAATGTATCGAATATTTTCACACTGCTTGGCACTGGGATTTACATTCAGAAGGATATCTGTCGTGGCAGCTTGTACAGCAGATTATCTTAACAATGTTGCAGAGGGATATGATGGAATTAATATATAAACAAGAATTTTATGAAATAAAGTCAGCGTGCATTGAAATAAAGAATGTACTTGGTCCGGGATTTCTTGAAAAGGTTTATGAAAATGCATTGAAAATAGAACTTGAGGAACGAGGTTTTGAAATCAAGCAACAGTATCCGATTAAGGTTATCTACAAGAATAAAATAGTAGGTGATTACATCGCCGATTTGTGTATTGTCAATAAGATAATTATAGAAATGAAAACTGTAAATGAAATAACAAGCATACACAAGGCACAACTTTTGAATTATCTAAAAGCTACAGGGATAAAACTCGGAGTTCTGGTCAATTTTAGCAGAGATAGAAACACAGTTGATGTTGAAAGAATACCAAATTTAATTTAGGGTAGATTATGAAAATAACGTACTCTACAACAAAAGTTCGTTGGAGTTCGTCTCAGTTCGTTGTTTATATACATAAAGATTTAACAACGAACTCAACGAACTCAAAACGAACTCTCGGTTTTATTATTTTAAGTTATATTTATAATACATACTATATTATAATAGCAAAAAACAATGTCTGTAGATGGAGACTACCAAATCTTGACGATATTTTCCAACGGCTTTATGATGCTATAGGAGTATCGTTAATCCCGGATGCCATCGGGGCATTTAAAAGCTTATAAATACTTATAGTTTTAATAACTATTATAAGTTGATTATATATGAGCGAGATAACTACCATCCCGGTGACAAAAGAAGTCAGAGATATGTTAAAATCATACGGCTCAAAGGGTGAAACCTATGATAACATCCTGCGCCGCATAATGAAGCAGGTAGATATTGAAGATTTCATGGAGCGGCAGTACAGACGCCTTCAAGAGAAAGATAAATTTGTCTCCCTGGATGAAATTTGATGGGTTATAACATCAGGGTTCATCCGGATGCTGTCAAGTTCCTGAGGGAATTAGATTCAGATACAATAGACAGGATAAAATTGGCCTTAAGGAACCTGGAAAATGATCCTTTCAGGAATAGACCAAAAGCTGATATTAAAAAATTAGAGGGCACAAAAGGAAGAGAGAGTTTATACAGGTTGAGGATAGGGGATTACAGAGCCGTTTATGCGGTTGAGGGGAATACCGTATGGGTAACGGAGATATTTTTGATTTGATATATGTTATCGAAATAAATCACAGGTAATCTTTTTACGTGGATAACTTCAAACCATAATGAACAGAAATCCGCGACGCTTCGCAGTTCGAAGGGTCGCCCAGCCTCCCCACGCTTCGAGGCGCGCCGTCCCCGCAGGGATTCGGCTTTGCCGAACCTTCGGCGGCGCGCCCGGAAGTGGGGCGCTCTCGTCTCGGCACATATACAATAATTGACCGTTGATATCAGGAGATGGATTTTTGCATATCGGATCACAAAATAATTTTATCCCAAATTTACATATAGAAAGAATTTAAGTATAAGAATAACGATACTAAATTTGGTGTTATTATGTATCATTATGCTGTTGAAAGATGTGCACGGTGTGGAGGGGAAATATATACAAAACATGATAGATATGTAACGCAAGAACGCATTTTTTTACATGAATCTTGTGGGGGGCATGTTGTAACGTATATCATATGTCCTACCTGTCACGGAAGTTGTAAAAGTGAATATCCAGATGGTATGGGCGGGTTTGTGACATTGCGATGTAGAAACCCACGATGTGATGGTGGTTATATTCGATTTTGAATGCACTTTTATTAAAAACAAATATTTACAATGTGGTGAAGTTAATATTTTTATTTTCTTGAAACAATAGGTTAGATAAGAGTAAACACAATTTACTGTAATCCCGTATTTGAAATGCGTAAAACAAAAAATTATACGTAGTATTCCTTAAATTTAGAAATAAATTCTGGGTTCAAGGCAAAAATATAATGCCCCGTTTTTTTGCCATCTTTTATATCAACTTTTCCCAGTTTTCGATAACAAGGGCTTTCTTTTTTAAATAAATTTTTTAGATTTTCATCTGTTGCTTGGTTCAAATAGTTTTTTTTATAATTTGCAGTAATTAAAAAGTTATATGAAATATAATTCTTGGTGAATGATTCTAAACGTGCCACAGTATTTGCAACAATACCAAAAATAAAATCCTTCTGTATTGATTTAGGGTCTTTAGAATCTTTAGTATATGTGCACTTGTAAACCGTACTAGCACCGCTATGTAAACCGAACCCGTAATTAAACTCTGGGAGCAGCCCTCCTTTTGATAGTTTAAGTGTTTTATTGTGTTCAGGCAGATTTGACTCTAGGAATTCTCGGATTCGTATAGCCATATCTAAGCACGTCAAGGCATGATATTCATCCCAAAAAACGCATAGATAGCCATCTCCTGTATCATTGAAAGCGAACTTATTTGGGTCACAGTTATTATAGAGAGTCTCGTAAACTTCTTCGTGTAATTTCATCATGAATTCAAAATGTTTAGGAAGTCTTTTATCCCAACTTATCCTTCTTGTGATTATCGTAGAATTTCTCAAGTCAACTATAGTCAAGTTCTCAAATAATCATAAATTGGAACCATAGTGATACCCTCCTCAAATGCCGTAATCAGTTGTTTCTTTAATCCACTCTTATTTTCCCAGTACCTTATTGCCAGCCATTTCTTAGCC
>CABMIB010000025.1 GCA_902386135.1 uncultured archaeon | reverse complement strand
GCGCTCAGTTTCGTCTAATTCGGAGGCGGCTGCTTCGGCCTCATGTACGGCTGCGGGGGCGGCGGTGGCGGCTATGGAGGCGGCGGGCGCAGTGGCGGCTACGGCGGCGGACGCGGCGGAGGAAGAGATAAAAGAGGCGGCAGGGGAAGAAGGTAAATCCCCTTCTATTCTTTTTTTATTACTAATTTTTATAGTGGGCAGTGTTATATAGTAATCTGATGCTTGAAAGTATTCCAGATATATTTCTCAACACCACAAACAGGGAGTTCCGGGTGCTTCTTGCCATTGAGAACAGCATGAAGTTCTATGAATGGGTGCCGAAAGAAGAGATCGCTGATTTTACAGGCTATAACCAGAAAGAGACAGATTTTCTCCTTTCCCGGCTGGCAACGAACAAGCTCGTTCACAGGAGCAACGGGGCTTATGAAGGGTACAGGATATACTTTGAGGCTTACGACCTGCTGGCCCTTAATGCCCTGGTGAGCCGCGGCTCGGTGAATGCTATCGGGGAGATTATCGGTGTGGGCAAGGAATCGAAGGTCTACGAAGTTACAAGCGGCATCACAGGCAGGCGTGCCATTGTAAAGTTCCACAGGGAAGGGACGATGAGTTTCAAGAAGGTCAGGATAAAGAGAGAACACATCGAAGAGAGAAGGCATCTTTCCTGGCTGTATGCATCGCGCCTTGCCGCAAAAAGAGAGTTTGAGATTTTAAAGCTCCTGTACCCGCAGGTGAGCGTTCCTGAACCTATCGATCATAACAGGCACGCCATAGTTATGTCTGTCGTAAAAGGACAGCAACTTGCACACGCAAGGGTGGATGAGCCTGACTGGTACCTGGACGAGATATTAAAACAGGTAAAAAAAACATACCAGCTCGGGATAATCCATGCGGACCTGAGCGAATTTAATGTATTTGTCAATCCCGAAGGATGCGAGATCATCGACTGGCCCCAGTATGTTACTGCGGCTCACACCAATGCAAAGGAACTGCTGTACAGGGATATTGAGAATATCCTGATGTTTTTCCAGAGAAAATACAGGATAAAAAGAGATATCCAGGGAGTAATAAACAATATAACATATGCCTGAAAAAGTGATTTTTGGGATAGATATCGCAAAAGGGTCCATGCGGTCAAAAGAGACGCCGGGATATGCTGTCGTGGCACTGAGAGACGGAAGGGTCGAGCATCACAGGATGATAAGCCTGCATAAGTTCCTGCGTATGGCATGGAAAGAGAAACCGCAGTTGATCGCGGTTGATAATATCTATGAACTTGCATCTGATAAGCATGACCTTGTCTCTTTTCTTCAGAAGCTGCCTCATAACACGAAACTTGTTCAGGTGACCGGAGGCGAGGTACTTGAGCCGCTCACGAGACTTGCAAAACAGCAGGGAATCTCGTTTGACAGGTTCGATCCCAATGATGAGGCTCTTGTGTGCGCGCGTCTTGCGCAGATGGGGATCGGTCATGAAGTATCGGCTTTTGAGGATAAGACTATAATCAAGGTCAGCAGGGCCAGGTCGCTTGGAAAGGGAGGATGGAGCCAGAACAGGTACAGGCGAAAAGTGCACGGTCATGTGAGGCAAAGGGCAAGGGATATAGAAGGGCACCTGAACGACCTTTCAAAGCTGGGCGGGTTCACATATGAGCAAAATGTAGTCGAGAGGTTTGGCGGATATTCAAGGGCTGAATTCTTTGTCGATGCGCCGCGCAGCATGCTTCATATCAACTCAGGCAAGTACGGCGATGTGCAGGTGAGCGTTAAGAGCATTGAACGAGATGCCCTGGCTTTTAAACCGCTCACGACAAGGAAAAGGGATTATATCATCGTGGGGATCGATCCGGGTACGACAACAGCCGTAGCAGTTCTCACGCTTGAAGGGGAGCTGCGTATGCTTCACAGCTCAAGGACGATATCCATCCCCGATGTTATCGAGATGATAGCCGAGCAGGGAAGACCGCTGATCATCGCAAGCGATGTGTTCCCGACCCCGAACACGGTTGAAAAGATCCGCCGGGCGTTCAATGCTGTGCTCGGCTCGCCTGAGGATATAATCACTACTGAAGATAAGATAGAGTTCGCAAAGCCGTACGGTTATTCAAACAACCATGAGCGCGATGCCATAGCAGCGGCTGCATCGGTGTACCGCAAGAACAGGAACAAGTTCGAACAGATAAAGAAAAAAATACCTCAGGGAGTGGATGCCGATGAGGCGATCGCACAGGTCGTAAGAGGAAAATCCGTGGATGCCGTGATATCGGAACTTACGAGGAAAGAGATTAAAGAGCCGCAGACCGAAGCTGTTAAAGAAAGAACTGATGGGGAAGTTATCCACCTGAGGGAGTCAATAAAAAGATATGAAGAGAGCATGCAGGAGATGAAGAGATATCAGGGGGAACTGAAAAGGGAACTTGACCTGAAGGAGAGCAAAATCAGGGAACTTGAAGGTCTTATCAACAGGCAGCGAACCGAAGTATACAAACAGCTTAAAAAAGACAAAGGGATGATGATACGGGATAAAGAGATTGCGCGTCTGCACAGCAAAATCTCGGAGAATAACAGGAGAATCTCGTTCCTGAATGAGCGGATAAATAAATTGAAGACTGTCAGGCGGCTTGAGATAAGCGGCAAGGTTCTTCCTGTAAAAATAATCCATGCTTTTACGAAAGACAGCATTCTTAAGACGCAGGAGCTGTTCGGGATAAAGAAGGATGATGTCATCCTTCTCAAGGATGCAAGCGGCGGGGGCACGATGACAGCCAGGATGCTTGCAGACATGGGTGTCAGGGCTGTGATCATCTGCAATGAGATGTCCCATGCTGCGCAGGAGGAGCTGTTCAAGCTGAATATGCCTGTCCTGAAAGCAAAGGACGTGAATATACGGTTCGATTCTGCTGAGGAGCTTGCGGGAATAAACCCTGCGGACATCGAACGCGCAATTGATGAGTGGAAGGCGAAGGCTGAGAAGCGCAGGATGGCTGCCAAGGAAGAGTGGCTTGAGTCGCTTGTTGGAGAATACAGGAGCGAGAGGCGGCGCGAGGTAAAATCGTAGTTCTGTTAAGCTTAAAGCAGCTTCAAATGCCCCGTGATCTTATCCAGTTCCCCGACCTCGGCAGGTCCGATCCCCAGTACCGTAACCGTGCCGGGCGGTATCTCGGTCAGTCCGGCATCCTCTATTAACGCTGTAGGAAACCCCTGTCTCCGTGCAATCTCTTTCAATTCGAACAGGTCTCTCAGCGCCGGGACCCTCAACACGACCTTTTTCTGTCCTCCCTCTTTCCAAGCTTCACGAACATCCCTGCTCGCAAAGTCGGATGCAGAAACGGCTGCGTGTGCGACCTGTACTGCAAGCTTGCCTTTTGACAGCTTCAGGTCATCCCGCACCACAATGCACTGCTTGTACTCTGTCATACGGGAAATTACTGGGATCTCGGGACGCTTAATATCATCATTCCGTTCTTGTCGAACTTCAACGTGTCCCGTTTCTCGAACCATTCTTTCCCGAACTGGATGGATTCTTCCCTGTTGAAATCCCCTACTACGATTTTTTCGGTATTCGTTACGATTTTTTCAAGAGGAATCGACATGAATACATCCGAGCTTTTTACAACAAGCCTGTCTTTTTCGATGGCGATACTTTCACCGATGTTGGTTCCGCTCTGCTGAACGAATTTGCCTATATAATTATGGGCTTTAAGCTTATCGTCTTTTTGCGGAGCAGCACCATGGTTGTTTTTCTTAAAAAGATTTGAGAGCTTATTAATGAGGGACATTCAGCTACCTAATGTTTGTCCTGAAATAAATACTATTTGAAGAAATAAGATCATAGTCATTCAACCGTCTCAGGGATTTTTCCAAGAGCTACATCTATCCCGCGTGCCAGTTGAAAAGGTATCCCGACAACAAGCTCATCATCCGAATACCTGCTGTGTTTTCTTGACCCTTTGCAGCCGGGTGATATCCCCGGCTTCCCCCTCAAGGGATAAGCTGTACAGTCACTGCACACAGATGCTATGCCGCCTGTACTGGTCCTTACCGGGCATCCGCTTTTATAAGTGTACGCCTGGACAAGCCGCATCGCCCGCTCGGGTTTCAGGAAAAGGAGCAGGACATCAAAATCCCCACCTGAATAAGGAGTTATCTTTATAGAGCACCCTCTTTTTGCAAGCCTGCAAAGACCTGAAACCGCAGTTTTCGCAGCATCCCTGCTGCCGTATCTTTTAGATGAAAAATAATAATCCTCCGGACTTGTTTCCGTGTCTCCCAGCACGAACGACCCCACGCTGCATCCCTGGCTCTTTACCAGGAACGATTCCCCGTACCTGGCTTTCTGTACCAGTTCGCAATATAAGAGGTCGGAATCATTGCCTCCATCTTCGGTAAAAAGTACGCTAACTGGCTTGCCCTTATTCATTAACTCCGGGATATGACGCAACATATGTATTAATTGTAATCCGGATAAAAAGGTTTTATGTTTTATTTAAGTTAGAGTTAGAAATATAAAAGTAAAAAATTGAGAAAATTCATGTTTATGTCGAGCAAGTGCTGCAAACATATTTTTTCGATGCGGTGTCCGGGACAAATTCATATGTGCCCCTGCCACATGACTTGCAGACTTCCCTTCTCATTATAAGTTCTGGCTGTACTCTGGTCTCTATGTATATCACCCATTGTAAATGATTATTCATGCTATTTAAATCTATGCATGTTAATCATGATAATTGTTTTTAATGATGGTATTGTTGGAAATTGAAAATCAATAAAAGCGGCTGATGATGATTTAAATATAAGAAAACAAGACCACTTAAAACTTGCTCACACAGTTATCGTCCATCTTGAATTTGTAAATAACCCTGGCTACAACTTATTCTCATCCGCGAACTTCACAAGGGCCTCGCCAAGCGCCCTAACGTACTTGGGATTTATGTTGAACCTTCGCTGCTTCTGCCCGTTCCGTTCTTTGGCTATCTCCACATATTCCTTTTCTTCTTCGAACCTGTCGCTTTTTTGAAGAGATACTGTCATATACCAGCCTGAACTCATCTTTATTTCCATAAAACCTTTCTCATCGTTCATAGGATCTCCACACTTCCTACAATCGCATCAACTAAAACCTTATCCCCTGTTTTTACCGCAGTCACGGGATTTTTCTCCACCCTGTCCACAAGCGGTATATTGGAAATTATGGCGCCGACCGCGACTATCGGCTCTGCTTTGATGTTTATCATTGCAAAGGGCGCTGCACCGTTCTTCTTGAGCTGGTAAATAACATATGAACCAACAGTAGAACCCTTGCCTCCGGGGAATACCAGTACCTTCCCTTTTATGCTCTGGCCTGCAAGTTCATGTCCTTTTTCAATGACGATGCCTGTTTTCGGGTCCACACTGCCAAGGAAGGATATGGGTTGGGAGGTAACAAGCGCTTCACCTTCGGCGCGTCCGCGGGAGACAATGTGGGCTTTGAATTTTATCATTTATTATTCATCCAATATTGAGAACCCATTCTCGGACAATAGGAAAATTTTTATCTGATCCACGATCCAAATAATAAATTAGGCAGAATGGGAATTAATGAAGAGGCAAATACTTTTAATCCAGTTTTATAATCAAAGGGCCAATCAGATATTGAATCAATCTCATTATAGAATTTTCTTAGATTCATTACTAAATTTATATCATTGAGTTTAAATTCACCAGTTTTTAAAAATTCTTCTTTAGCTGTTATTTTAGAGGATATTTCTTCAAGATATTTGATTTTATTTTTAGAATTTATTCTTTTAATTAAAAATGCCGGAAGCATAAATGTTCCAATGATTATAGAAAATACAAAAACTTCTTTTATCCATAAATATAATGGTGTGTTAATTAAACTGTTGTAATTAACAAATATATATTCATTAGCTCCTGGATAACCTGCAAACAGTATAGTCATATTAAATATTGTGAAGATTAAAGCCGAAATCAGACTTAATTTTTCTGCTATATTAAAAGCATGATTGGATAATTTATTATTATTTACAATTGGAATTTTTAATTCCAAAGAGTTAATATCTCTTAAGCATAAAAAATATATAAACAAAAACCATAAACCGGGGCCTAAAATCAAAAACATTACTAAAGGAGCTAGGAAAAAATCAATCAAAAGCCATTTAATATGGAAACTATTCAAAGGATAAAGAAATATTATATATAAAACTGAAGATAATAATATGCTCCCTTTTGAGCCTGAGATTCTATTAAACCAAAAGTTTTTAAATTCGTAAAATTTTGCCTTATTTACAGATACTTTTTCCAAATTAGGAAAAATTTTACGATATTCTGAAAATGACCATAGTAATGAAATCCATACTAAAAGAATCCATATAGTGTTAATAAATGCCCAAATAATTTCATAGCTTAAAGAACCTAGCTTAGAATTAGAAAAATATAATACTGATACATAAATAAAAAAGGCTGGCCCAATTATTAGAAGAATTGAAAGATACTGTAATATAGGACTATCTTTCCCAAGTCTTACTGCTATTTTTTCGATATAATGTTTTTTCTCTATAGTCATAATCGAATCTGACTGAAACATAGGTTTAGTTAATATTAATATCTCACTGTTATTAGATTCACGCCATTAAATGTTGACTGATTATTATATCCGTCATTGAAATCACCTGATTTTTTGAAATAAATATTCTTAATATCTTATATTTATTATGTCTAATAAAGCTTGCGCATAGCAAAACATTGAACATAGTTTCAAACTTACAGAATCTACCATCCTCTTCAAATGCCTGCTTGCGCCTTAACTTAATAAAGAAATCAAGCAAATAAAGAAGATTACTAACTCCCGAACATCAACACTGATGCCATGCTGATTTATGATGGGGTTCGTAACGCGTGCCTCGAAGAATTAGAAAGAAAGTCTCATAAACAGAACATTCGAAAAAGACGCCCTTCAGGGCGTTATGTTCGCAGGTTAAAACTCTACTGCGTAGGCCTGCTCCTATGTAAAGAAAACGTAAAGTGCAGTATTGCGAAGTATTGTGCGGAGTCCCCTAATGTCGGCAGCCACAGCCCTGAATACAAGTGAACCTGTAGTGGCCTCAGTATGAACCGACACTTTGTCACTAAATGAAAGGAGGTGATAAGCGCTTCACCTTCAGCACGCCGCGGGAGACGATATGTGCTCGGAATGTTATCATGGCTGCTCTTCACCGTATGCCGATATATTCCCGCAGATCGGCTATGCCCAGTTTTTTCGCAAGCTTGTCCATCCACGTGGAGTTCAGCTCCCATCCAAGATCAAGCTGTGAATAGTAATAGAGCGTTCCGAGAAGCCCCATTGCATCCAGACGGCGTGATGAGTTCATCACTTTTACATATGGGAAAAACCTCACAGTGCCGATCTTATCTATCCGCCTGCTGAAATCAACATCCTCAAGAAGGACGTTCTGGTAGCCTCCACACTTGAAATATGCCTCACGCCTGACAACGGTATTAAAGCCAGGCAATGTTGCTGAGCGCAATTTATCCCGCATCACAAAGTATTTGTTGGCAACACTTTCTGCAAGTTTTATCTGCTCAGACCGTTCTGAGAACCGAAAGCCTGTAGAGAATGCTATGAGCTCAGGTTTTATTTTGAACATTTCGTACGCGTATGCAAGGAAGTAACCCGGAATAAGGGTATCGGCATCGATAAATACAAAAAATTTGCTGTTCTCGCTTGCATTTACTGCACCGAAATGCCTGGCCGGACCTATTCCGCGCTCTTCGCATTGAAGCACGACGTCTGCATAATTTTTCGCGATGTCCAAGCTTCCATCCGTGCTGCCGTTATCCGATACAATAAGTTCGTAAGGCACGTTCGTGTTCTGGTTTGCAATCGACCCAAGCGTTGCCTCAAGGTACTTGGCTTCATTGAGGGCAGGAACAATGACTGAGATTTCCGGAGCCATGGTTTTATTCGTTTGTACGTTTTTATGCAATGGACCCGGCGGGATTCGAACCCGCGGCCTTTGCGTTGCGAACGCAACGATCTACCCCTGATCTACAGGCCCAGTAAAAATAATTGCGCAGGAAATAAATATTTCTACATCCTGCCAAGTTCCACCACTGATACGCTCTCTACACCTTTCACTTTACCGAAGGCCTCTTCGACCTTCTCGGTCCCGCCTTCGATGTCGCCCACTTTGACTACAGCTATCAGGGCTTTCAGACCGAAAGCGACCGGCTCTTCCGAGAACCCGTGTATTCGCGCTCCCTGCGGGATCACTTTTTTCAGGTTCTCTTTGAGCTTGGTTAAATCAACATCCATGCCGGATGGCATTATTTTTATCTTTGCTGCCACTTCACCCATTTTTCTCACGGTCCCTGGAACCCGCAATTGGGGCATTTATATGGATTGCTCTGGTGCCTGCAACTCATACATCTTCCAAGTTCTGTTCCGCATTGCGGGCAGGGAAATCGCGCGTAGCCGCGCTCAATAAGGTTTACTCCGCATGATACGCATTTTTTTGCTTCAACTTTAGCCATATTATTCTCCTAATGTTGGGGCTTTCATAGAATCGAATGTTATTAAATTTATCCCTTTATAAGTGTCCCGGTTACACTGCATCTAAGAGCATTAATTATCCTTCCGGGACAGTTGCCGTTGATTATCTCGCAGTTCATCCCGTTTTTCATGAGGAAACGGGGAAGCTCCTTATCTACGCAAGTCTCTATTCCTGCCAGTTCGGACGCATGAAGCTCTTTTTGCAATATCCCGTTAAGATATATGCCATCCACGTCCGTGACTTTGATGAGCCTGGCTTTTAACTGGTGCGCGACCCATGCTGCGATGGTATCCGAGGTCACATCCCAAGTATGGGGCAGCTCATCTTTTTTCTTCATGAGAGTATAAGGCAGAAGGATGGATACACCGTCTTCAACTTTCAGGCAGTCAATAAGTTTAACTTCAGTCCCGTCGCCCAGATAATAACCGTACTGCTCCATCGCAAGAACTGCCATCCAGTGAGAAGCTTCCTGTGAGGCATTTACCCTTCGCACCGTATCTGCGAAAATCGAGCCGCCGGGGACAATCAATATTTTATCCCCGCTTGCATTCGAATAATCGATGACCTCTTTTACGACCTCTTTTGCCCTGTAAATCAGGCTTCCACCTATCTTGACCACTATCATGCCTTTTTACTAAAACGGCAGTGTTTAAATATGTAATGGGAGTATAAAACGAACCATGAGAACCATCGACTGGGAGTCCGAGAAAAATAATATTATCATGATTGACCAGACCCTTCTTCCAGGGGAGTACAAAGTCATCGAATGCAGCACCATTGAATCCTTATGCGAGGCCATAAAATCCCTGCGCGTTCGCGGCGCGCCTGCACTCGGTGCAACAGGAGGGTTCGGCATCGCTCTTGCAGCATTTAAGAGTAGCGCATCTTCACTGGAAGGGTTAATAAAAGATATCGAAAATGCCGGGAAAACTATTATCGCCACAAGACCTACGGCCGTGAATCTTTCGTGGGGCGTTAATCGCGTTATCAGGGCTGTAGAGGATGCAAGGAATATTAAGGAAGCAAGGATGTTCGCACTGGATGAATCAAAAGCCATAGCTGATGAAGATGTCGATAAAAACAGGCAGCTTGGGGAATATGGCGCATCATTACTTGATGACGGCGATACGGTCATGACGCACTGCAACGCCGGGAGACTCGCATGTGTTGACTGGGGCACGGCGCTTGGCGTTATCCGCTCTGCGCGCGCCGAAGGAAAAGACATCCGGGTCATCTCATGCGAAACCCGCCCTCTTAACCAGGGAAGCCGCATCACGACGTGGGAACTGACTGAAGATAAGATACCTGTCACTCTCATAACGGACAGCATGTCGGGTCATGTGATGCGAAAAGGCATGGTGGATAAGGTCATCGTGGGAGCTGACAGGATAACTCAGGATGCCGTATTTAACAAAATAGGCACTTATACTCACTCAGTTATCGCAAAAGAGCATGAGATACCGTTTTACGTGGCTGCGCCGGTCTCAACATTCGACTTTGAGCATCTTGAGGATGATATCGAGATCGAGCTGAGAAAACCTGATGAGTTGAGATATTTCGGAAACCACCAGATAGCGCCTCTTAATGTTGAGGTGTACAATCCCGCCTTTGATGCGACTCCAATGGAAAATGTGAGCGCCATCATAACCGAGAACGGTGTTTTTTATCCGCCGTTCCTGCTTGAAGAAGTAAAGATCAAAGTTTAGAGAACCATCGCAATTTTTAATATAAGCAACCGCATTGTTACTCAGGGAGAGAATAAAATATGAAAAAATGGTACCACGATTACGGATTGCAGGCACGCATGATGCTGACCATGTTCCTTCTTGCTGTAGTTTACCTTTTCTTTTTAGCTGTTATATTAACATTCGGTGGAGGAGGGACATACGCCCTGATAATATTCGCAGCGATTTTCCTGTTCATCCAGTTCTTCTTCTCAGACAAAATCGTTCTCTGGAGCATGGGCGGGCACATCGTCAGTGAGCAGGAAGAGCCGCGCCTTCACGAGACTGTATCACGGCTCTGCGCAATAGCCGACCTGCCAAAGCCAAAGATCGCAATCGTGAACAGCGAAGTCCCCAATGCCTTCGCAACAGGCAAAAGCAAAGGAAGCGCTGTCATCGCTGTCACCACTTCCCTGAAGCAGAGGCTGAGCCAGCCTGAGCTTGAAGCTGTACTGGCTCATGAGTTGAGCCACGTCAAGAACCGCGACATGGTGATTATAACTATTGCAAGCTTTCTCTCCACGGTTGCAGCTTTACTTGTCCGGAACATGCTTTTCTTCGGAATGGGAGGAGACCGCGACCGCAAAGGCACAGGCGCAGCTATTATCATATGGATAGTCTCGATTGCGGTATGGATCATAAGTTTCCTGCTCATCCGCGCCCTCTCAAGGTACCGCGAGTTCGCCGCCGACAGGGGCTCTGCCATTATCACGGGGCAGCCTTCGCATCTTGCCTCCGCCCTTATGACGATAAGCGGGGTCATGGAACGTGTGCCGTCGCGCGACCTGAGAGAAGTGGAAGCCATGAACGCGTTCTTCATAATACCGGCGATTTCCGGGGAATCAATAATGCAGCTTTTCTCAACGCATCCATCCGTAGAGGCGCGCATACGTGCGCTTGAGAAGATGGAGCGAGGGATGGAATTTTAAATGGGTTTCCTCGATACTCTGCTGGGCAAGAGCAAGCTCCCGAAGCCAAAACCGGACAGGTTGTTCGCCATGTCCACGGCATACGTAACCCTGAGTACCAACCTTTCCCTGGTGTCAAAGGGCGCTGGCATATGCTTTAAGCCGCTTGAAGCCTCAAGGTTCGTGAGCGCTGAGATCGAAATCAGGGAATTGCTTCAGCAGAGTACCAAGGAGACGAATACCCAGTACAGTATAAAAAAAGATTCGTACGGATACATGTGGATCGTTTTAAACGACCCGGATTTTGAAGACCTTGTGTCCACATTGTACATGGTAAGTGAAACGCTGACAGAACATGATTTCGGCGAGCAACTGCTGTGCGCTGTCTTTAAATTCAGGGGCGAGTCCGATGTTTACTGGATCTATAATTTCAAGCAGGCAACGTTTTATCCTTTCGTACCCCAGGATAACAAAAAGCGGGATACTTCTTACGAATTCAGGCTGCGCGCTATTATGGAAAAAGAACTGCCGATAGAGAAGGATGTAGAGCGGTGGTATCCTCTGTGGGATATACCTCTTTGAATTTTGTCCGCGCGCTCCGTTCTTAATCGCAATAACTATAATATATTCACAGTCAATTGTGGCACTATGTTCACGATAAAAAATCATCTTGAAGTTAAGAATAATCACCTGCTAATCGGCGGCGCCGATACCACAGCGCTTGCGGAGCAATACGGCACACCGCTGTATGTCACCAACGAAACGCGTGTCGTTGAAAATTTCTCAGCGTACAGAAATGCATTCCCGAAGGCTGATATCTATTACGCAGCCAAAGCTAACGGCAGCTTCGCAATAATGAGAATACTTGCCAGGCAAGGGGCTGGCGCGGATGTCTTCAGCTACGGCGAGCTGTACATGGCGCTTCTTGCAGGAATACCCCGAGAGAAAATCCTTTTCAACGGTAATTCAAAGACGGACTTTGAGCTTCAAAAGGCTGTTGAACTGGGAGTAAAAGTATCGGTCGATTCGAAGGATGAACTGCGAACCTTATCTGAAATAGCAGAGAGAACAGGGAAAGCAGCAGAAATAGCTTTCCGCGTAAATCCAGACGTTTCTACTCCTACGCATCCGAAAATATCGACAGGGCTTCGGATTTCCAAGTTCGGGATACCGGCTGAAGAAGTGATTGATACATATCGTGAAGCATCCGAACTTCCCGGCATTGCGCCGTGCGGGATACATTGCCACATTGGTTCGCAGATACTCGATACCGAGCCTTTTGTTGAAGCAACGCAGAAGATGATGGACCTGGTCGAAGGGGTTGTAGAACTCGGTATAAACTTAAAGTTCGTGGACATGGGTTCAGGTCTCGGGATTCCTTACAAGAAAGGTGAGAAAACACCGAAACCGCAAGACCTTGCTAATGCAATCCTACCTGTATTTAACGACAGGACAAAGGCGCTGGGCATCTCTCCGAAACTCATACTTGAGCCCGGGCGCTACATTGTAGCTGATACGACGCTCCTCCTTACCCGCGTAAATACGGTAAAGATAGCGGCAAAAAATTTTGTGGGCGTGGATGCGGGCTTCAATCTTCTTATCCGCCCTACCATGTACGACTCTTATCACCATGTAGTAGTGGCGAATAAAGCTTCTTCGCCTCCTGAAGAGACGTACACTATCGTGGGACCGATATGCGAGACCGGCGACATATTTGCAAAGGACAGGGAACTGCCGCGCGTGGAGAAAGGTGACCTCATAGCCCTGCTTGATACCGGAGCCTACGGGTTCAGCATGAGCAGCCAGTATAACGGGAGACCGAGGTGTGCAGAGGTTCTTGTAAAGGATGGAGAATCTGATGTGATACGGAGCGCTGAAGGTATTGAGGATTTGATGGCGAAGCAGAGATTGCCGGCGCGGTTAATGTAAAAGATTGAAAATGCCGGATATATCAAGACAAAAGCTATATCAAGAGTTGCAAGAAATTAGATAGATGAGTGGAAAACAAGGTGAAACTATGACAACCCAGGATAATTTAAAAGAGGCTTTTGCCGGAGAATCGCAGGCAAACAGGAAATACCTTGCCTTTGCAGAGAAAGCTGACCAGGATGGATACAATCAGGTAGCTAAGTTATTCCGTGCAGCGGCTGCGGCTGAGACAGTGCATGCTCTCAACCACCTGAGAGTAATGGGCGCAGTCGGTAAAACTGCAGACAACCTGAAAAGCGCAATCGCAGGAGAGACTGCGGAATTCAGGGAGATGTACCCGAAGTTCATAGAGGCGGCGAAAAAAGAGAAAGCTTCGGATGCGGCAATCCTGAGCTTTGATGTAGCCAATAAGGTTGAGAAAATACACGCAAATCTTTATCAAAAAGCCCTGGATAGCTTGGGCAGAAACGAGGAAGTCGAGTACTACGTATGCCAGATATGCGGCAATACCGTGGAAAAAGGGGCACCTGAAAGATGCCCCATCTGTAATGCCCCGGAAGAGATGTTCAGGAAAATAGATTGAGGTGAGCACATGGCTAAACTTGCAATAATATACGGCACGGGTTTTGGGAACACCGGCATCATGGCAAAAGCGATAGAAGAGGGAGCCAGGAACGCAGGGCTTGATGTCACGATTAAGAAAGTGGATGAGGCTTCTCCTGCTGATGTAGAGAAGGCTGATGCAATAGCAATAGGCTTGGCTACTTATAAGGGCGCTGGAATGCCAACGGTCATCAAATATGTGGAAAGCCTTTCAAAGCTGTCACTTAAAGGTAAAGTGGGAACTGCGTTCGGCTCATACGGATGGAGCGGAGAAGGCCCGATCGTTGTAACCAGGATGCTGAAAGGCTACGGCATGGATATACTTGAGCCGCCGCTGCGAATAAAGCGGATTCCTGAGGAAGAAGGAATAGAGGAGTGTAAGAAGCTGGGGAAGATGATTGCGGATAAGATTAAAAAATAAGCCGGAATAAAAACCTTGAGAAAAACAATATGGGGTAAAAGGACGCATATCATACTAAATGGTATCTAAAGCCCTGAAGAAAGAATTGTTAAAGAAATGCAAGAGTCTCGGAATCCCTCTTGTCGGTTTTGCCCCTGTTGAGAGATGGAGAGAGCCGCCCGAGGAGCTTCCGAACAGGCTCTCTCCCTGGATTCCGGAAGAGTTCTGGCCGCAGTCCATCTATCCTGAAGCAAAGACCGTTATAGTGATAGGCCTTCCTGTTTCCCTGCCCATAGTTGAGACCGCGCCTTCGATATATTACCATGAACTTTATAAAACCGTTAATTCTATGCTTGATTCAAAAGCCTGTGAGCTGGCGAACTTCCTGGTCGAAAAAGGCTATGGGTCTATATATCTGCCGAGGGATGCTTACGGCGACATAAAAATATTGATCGATAAGCCATTTGCTTTTTTCTCCCACAAGCATGCGGCTTACCTGGCAGGGCTGGGTTCTTTCGGGCACAACAATGTCCTGCTGACGCCGCAGTACGGGCCGCGAGTGAGGTTCACATCCATATTCACAACTGCTGAAATAGAGCCAGACCCGATTAAAACTAAAGACCTATGCATACGCTGCCTTCTCTGCGTGAAGAACTGTCCTGCAGGCGCGATACCGGAGACCGGGGATTTCCCGCCGCCTGTAGATAAGAAGCTCTGTGAGATAAGGAGCGCGGAACTCAGGGATGAATACAGGTCTCCATGCGGCATCTGCATCAAGGTCTGCCCCGTGGGGAAGGACAGGGAACTGTTCGGGCGCAAGAATATGTCCATCTACTCAAAAGATAAAAAATTTGAGAAATATCACAGGGCATGGGAGCATGTTAGAAAATACGGGAGCAAAGGGTAAAGCTCTGGCACTTTCGAAGCGCTACAGGTTGTAGTAGATGCTGATGAATACCAAAACCATTAAATATGACTACGGTCATATATGACTATGGTCATGTTAAATCAAGATGAAAGCCAGTCTCTTCGCGAGAAAAAGAAAATAGAAACAAGAAATAAGATTTTCGAGGTATCGGGCAGATTATTTAAAGAAAAAGGCTTTGAAAAAGTAACAGTTGATGAGATTACCAGGGAAGTGGGAATAGCCAAAGGCACATTTTTCAATTATTTCCCAACTAAAACGGCACTCCTTGTATATTTCGGAAAACAAAAGGAAGAGCTGATCTACAAACTGATCAAAAATGAGACAAAGCGGAGCATCCCAACAAAAGATAAGATAAAAAATATAATGGTCCTCGTTGCAAAAAGCAATGAAAAGGACAAAGAGCTTACAAAACTATTCGTTTTTGAGTATTTAAGACACTATGGATATGAAGAAAGGAGAAGCCACAGCCTGAATACAATCCTCCGGGAGCTACTTGAAGACGGTGTAAAAACAGGAGAAGTAAAAAACGGTATCGATGTAAAGAGAGTCGCTGAAAATTTAACAGCTATCTATTATTATTCGTTAATGGAATGGCTGTGGTCAAACAGCGATTACTCATTTTCAGAGGATATATCAAAAAAAATCGATGTACTATTTGATGGTATCAGGAGTTGAAACTGTGAACAAAGAAATAACCTGGTCAAGGATGAACCTGAAAGAGATTTTACCCGAACTTCCATGTCCTTTAACACTTTCGATTTTTGCGCGTGCTAACAGGGCATTATTTATAGAGCAATTTAAAAAGATGGGCTATGCTCTTCCGGAAGATACGGAATACATCAAAGCCCTTTATGGAAGGCTCTACTTCAACATGAATATCTGGTATAAAACATACTCCGATTTTGGAGCGGATCCTGAATTATCGCAAAGAGCATTCGGTGGATTTCAGAGCGATTCAATGAATTGTCTTGAAGCCAAGCCATCGTTCTTCACTCGAATGAAAATGATGCCTGCTTATATTAAAACAATGCTACTATTTAGCAATATCAATAAAATATCAAAAGAGAATTTTTCCATAATACGAGAAGGGTATAAGAGAGAATCGAATATAGATCTGAGAAACTACTCTGATAGGGAGATTTTAGAACACCTAGAATTTATTGAGGAACTGTCAAAGAGAGACCTGACAATTATTATTGGTTCGGGCACGAGCGTTTCATACTTGTATTTAATGGAGTTTCTGAAAAAACTCGTGCCGGATGAAGATTTGGATAACGTGTTAAATCAGTTGGTAACAGGTTCAGAAGGAATAATAAGCGCTAACCAGACTTTATCGCTCATCAGGCTGGCAGGAGAAGCGAAAGGAGACAGGAAGGTTTTAGAAGCACTGGACGGGGAAATCGATTTTGCGTATAATAAGCTTGAAGGTACAAGATTCCGGGAAATGCTGGATAATTTCTTACGTGAGTTTGGCCACAGGGGGCTTTATGAAACCGATGTAGAATCTCCACGATATTCGGAGAATCCTGCCTCTATATTGAGAATCGTAAAAAATTATCTTGATGCCGGTGTCACAGACCCAAAAGAAATTATGGACAGGCAGAAGATGATTAGAGAAACTGCCATAGATAGAATATTAAAACATATTCAAAAAAACAAGTTTTTTTATCTTAAAAAGAAATCGTTCTTACGCAGGTTAGAAAATTACGAACGCTTTCTAGCTTTGAGGGAAGAAAATAGGTATCATACAGTGATGGTCATAGCACTTGCCAGAAGAGGTTATCTTGAATTAGGCCGGAGGTTTACTGAAAGGGGAGTTCTGGTAAAACAGTTCGACATATTCTTCCTTACCATCCCTGAGATCCAGAGCCTTTTAAGCGGAGAACAGAATAACTTTAAAAATATCGTGAATGAGCGGAAATCAGAAAGAGAAAGGAACTCAATGTTCCATGCTCCTGATATTATTATAGGGGATGTACTGCCTGAAATCGTAAAAGAGACGGTTAGAGAAACTAAAAAGGTTTTTACAGGATATGCTGCAAGTTCCGGGACCGTGCAGGGGAGAGCGAGGATTATCCATTCTCCTGAGGAATTCGGGAAATTTAAACCCGGTGAAATCCTCGTAGCATCGACCACAGACCCCATGTGGTCAACCTTGTTCCCGGTTGCGAAGGCTGTGGTAACAGAAATGGGGGGGATTTTATCCCATGCAGCCATTGTAGCCCGCGAGTATGGGACTCCATGCGTAGTCAATGTTAAGGGAATCATGGACGTGCTGGAGGATGGTCACCTGATCGAGGTGGACGGGGATAAGGGCGTAATCAGGATAATGGAGGAATCAATAGATGCAAGGGCAGCCTAAAATAAGTATTACCGCTGCGTTAAAATATAAACAACTCTAAAGTGGTTTAATTTAAAAAATTTTAAATAGCATGATACCAGATAAATCATTGATAGTGAGGAATATGTATTCAATAAGAAAAGTAACAATGGAAATTACATTATCGCTTATAATATTTTTAGCATTAATCAATTCGGCTTCCGCATCTGTTGGGATTTCGAATTTCTTTTCTGATTTTACAAGCAGCGATGTCACAATTAATTCCAGCCAGGACTTCCAGGGTAAGGCGGTTTTTGAACTTTTATATGCCGGGAGCCTGGTAGAATCACACGAAGTATCGTTGAACATAAAGGCAAATGAGGCTGCAACAAAAGTTATAATATGGGGAAAACAACCCCAGCAAGATTATTATACAGCCAGGGTCAGTATCTACGATGACGGCAAGGTTATAGCCAGCACATCATACCAGGTATCATACGGCACAGTCTCACTGCCAAGTTTTCACGTCGTGGATTTCTCGCCCACGAACAGCGGAATAAAGCTTTTGCTCCAACCCTTTAACCCGAGTGCTGTTGATATAAAAATAGAACTGCTCGATAATAACGATATTGTTTACGAAAAAACAAATGAGGATGTATCTCTCACTACGAATACCGAGATAAATACAGCATGGCCGTTCCTGCTGACCAACAACAAAAAGTACGTAGTACGCGCAAAAATATTTACTCACAGGCTCTATGCTTCGCCTCTGATTAATACCTACGTAGCTAATTTCACTGCAACCGAGGATGTCGAGATCCTCCCGGATGATGTCAAAGTTGACGAGTATGGTGCAAGTGTTACAATTCGCGGCAAATCCCAGGTGCCTTTTGACGGATACCTGGTCGTAGAGAACAGGAACAGGATGACAAATCAAACACAAACGTACAGCCGGCAGTTAGAAGATATTCTGGTCTCGGGTACGGAGACTACAGCAGGGGTCGTATGGAAAGGAATTGCGCCCGGGACTTACGATGTGGTGATACGCGCTGAAGATAATAAAAATTTTACTGCTGATAAATATGAAACGGTTTTCCGTATCCCTGAATACCCTGCTGTTACCGCAACTGCCACAGCTAATAAAATCCCGGGATTTACAGCGTTATTTCTTGCTGCAATGCTCCTTCTGGCCGCACGCCGGGTAAAAGGTGGGTAGATGTTTGACCTTATCCTCAAAAATATCACCCAGAGAAAGCTTCGCACCGGGCTTACAGTGTTTGGCATAGCACTTGGTATTTTTGCTGTCATCGTCATGGGCGGGATGTCGGAGCATTTTAACATCACGTTCGATAGATCGATAAGTCTCACTGCTGATAAAATCCGCGTGCTGCCAGAAGGTGGGTTCTTTGGCGCCAGTCTTAACGGGTCAACGGTCAGGGAAGTTAGAAGGATTCCCGGAGTTGCAGACGCATACGGGATGTTACAGGCGCCTCTTGACCCTGAAAGTCTTGGATTTTTCGGCGGGGATACCGTCATCGGGATCCCTCCTGAAAAGCTTGGATCTGCATTAAAAGACACAAAACTCACCCAGGGCAGGCTCCTTATCACTGGAGATGGTTACAGGGCAGTTGTCGGCAGCAGTGTTGCCCGTGAGTTCAATCTTAAGATCGGGGATGAGATAGAGATAAAAAGTAAACGGGCGCTTCGGACCACGTCCATAACCAACACAAGGAATTTTACTGTTGTGGGCATCCTGGAATACACAGGTTCTTTTTTTGATAACAGCGTAGCGGTCCCCCTTGACAGGGCCCAGAAATTCTATGACAGAGGGGATACTGTTTCCCTTATCCTGGCAGTTCCGGACCCGAGTGCAGACCCTGAAGAGCTCTCGAAAAGAATAGCATTGGATGTTGAAAAAATTACAACCTTTTCGCCGGCGGAGCTAAAAAAACAGATAGAGCAGTCCCTTGTCGTTTTCAGTTTGATTACTATTAGTGCCGCTGTATTAGCAGCCATAATCGGGGGCCTGAGTGTTATGAACACCATGCTCATGTCGGTCTCGGAGAGGACAAAGGAGTTCGGGCTGATGAAAGCCCTGGGCGCCGAGACGCGGGATATCCTTTTCATGACCATGGGAGAGGCTGCATTCATGGGGATACTCGGCGGTATTTTCGGGATTATCGGCGGAGGTGCGCTTGTGTACTACCTGAATAATTATCTTGCATCCCGCGGTACCGTTCTTTTTGATATCACCCCCAGGCTCCTCGTAATCGCCATTGTTTTTGCTACTCTCCTTGGTGTTCTGTCAGGGACATATCCGGCTTACAGGGCAGCCAAAATGAGCCCCATGGAGGCACTGAGATATGAGTGAACCTATTCTGCGCGTAAGGGGTCTCTCCAAGACGTACATGCAGGGGAAAATACCGGTCCATGCGCTCAGCGATGTGACTTTTGACGTTGAAAGGGGTGAGTTCTTAAGCATAGTCGGGCCCAGCGGTTCCGGAAAATCCACGCTGCTTTCGATGATAGGTCTTTTGGATAAACCCACAGGCGGCAGCGTATTCATTGAGGACATAGAGATCACAAGGGCAAGTGAGAGCGATGCTCCAAGGATACGCCGTGAAAAAATCGGGTTCATATTCCAGCATTTTAACCTCATACCCACGCTTACTGCGCTTGAGAATGTGGATATAGCGATGCGTTTTGCCAGGGTCCCGAAAAATAAGCGGAAAAAAACAGCAATTGAGCTGCTTACCCAGATGGGGATAGGGGACAGGATCAACCACAAGCCTTCGGAATTATCTGGAGGGGAACAGCAGCGTGTAGCCATCGCAAGGGCCCTTGCAAACCATCCGGCGATAATCCTTGCGGATGAACCCACGGGAGAAGTGGATACAAAGACACGGGATATGATAGTCGGGCTCCTGAAAGGACTCAGCGAGGAAGGACATACCATTCTCATTGTGACGCATGATACTGCCGTATCGCAGCAGACGGAACGGATAATAACCATGCGTGATGGAGGGATTGCAAGTGATAAGCAGGTGGACAGAGGGGTTTCCCGGAACCCCGGATAAAATAGGAAAGTTTATTAACAAAAAGTAACGTCAGATGATTGGATATGAGGAACCAAAAAAGTAGAATTTTGTTGGATAGGATAGGAATTCAGGTTCCTCAATAAATCTAAAGTACCGGAGTATTTAAAGCAATTTCCCAAGATTATACCCAAATTGGCACCAAATTTTAATAAACAATGCTCAAATAACCCCTTCTATGGAAATCGGATTAACCAGGGCAATAGATTGCCTGTGTGATTTTACCTATGATTTTTACTGGCAGCACAGGGGCAGCAGGCTTTCTCCCTCCGGTGTTATCCCTTACCAGGCAGGGACATCTTATACGTATAAAGACCTCGTAGAATGTTTAAAGCGGGGTGAGGATGTGCATATTAAAGGCGATGCAGGCAAAAGGCTTGGCAGCAGCCTCGGTGTTGACCTGAAGTTCTTTGGCGGGACAGGGAGAGCTTTAAAAACCGGCTCGATAATAGTCGATGGGAACGTGGACACCCGCATGGGCATCAGCATGGTCTCAGGGGCGATATATGTTAAAGGGGCCGCCAGACAGCCCTTGGGTAATATTATAGAAGTCGAGTCGGACATGGCAGGCTATCATAAATACCGCTCTATTACCGGGTTACTTCATGAAGGCCTGAAAGAGATGCTTATCCCGCCCAACATTTTTACCGGGGATTGTCTTCTCATAAAAGACGGTTTGCTCCGGGACACCCTTGCTGCGAGGCTTGATTCTGACAGGAAGGTTATCGTGGAAGGGGATGCGGGAATGAGCACAGCTATCCTGATGAAACGCGGAAGTATCTGTGTGGACGGGAATGCTGGAATGAACGCAGGTGTGCTTCTTGAGGGAGGCATGCTTACGGTTAAAGACGCGGGGGAGTTCGCAGGAGCGTATATGAGAGACGGTATCCTCATAATTTCAGGGAATGCCCAAGGTTATATCGGAGCGAACCTGAAAGGGGGAACGATATTTTACAGGGGGAAAGCTATGGGCAAAACCGCTACTCTGGATGACAGCAATATAAAGGTGCTTACCAGGCTTCTGGGTATAAGCCGGGTGGAAGCCATGATGTTTAAGAAATACGGCAGTTTTTAAGGATTTTATACCAGAGCCATAAAAAGAAATAATTGCAGGACTCTATAAATTTCTATATAACCAAAAGATTTAAGTATTCGTAGAATATAGAATAAACCAGTCTAAAAATAGACAAGTAAGGCTAAAAATACGAGGTACTGTTATGAAATATTCAACAGGAGATGTTGTAAAATTCAAGATCGGAAGAGATGATGTACAGGAAGGAGAGATCCAGGTTGTGGAAGAGAACCATAACGAGTACATATTGTATATAAACAGCTTCAGCGGCTGGGCATACAAGGTCTCTGAGAACAGGGTTATATCAAGGATAGCCGGATCTTAAATTTCTTAGATTATATTTACTAACGGGGAGTAGGACTTTATCGGGGAGAAAAATAAGTTCTCCCCAATCCTTTTTATGCCGGCTGGACCGGAAAAAATAGGGGCGCATAATTTATTGATTTTCTATATAATGATAAAAATCACTTAAACTAAGTAATTTGAAGCTCCATATATTTCCTGGCGTCGATACCGGAGCAGGAGTTGATACCGGTGTGGTGGTCGGAGCAAGAGTAGGAGTTGATACCGGTGTGGTGGTCGGAGCAAGAGTAGGAGTTGGCATAGGAGTCTGTGTCAACGGCGGACGAGGAGTTGTAGTAACAGGTGTAGGTGTTGGAGAAGGTGTTATCGAAGCGGGTGTATATTGGGCGGTATCGGTAGGAGTATGTTCAGCAGCTGGAACAGGTGTGGATGTGGGTATCGATCCGGCTTGTTCCCTCTTTAATTTTTCAACCGCAGACTCATTAGTAGTTTGTGCAGGTATAGCTATGGTCACTGGTGTGGACTGGTTGTTTTTTAATTCTTCACCCGGTAATTTCTGATTTTCGTCCTCTGATATACCTGACCTCCGGGCGTTTTGATCGACACAACCGCTTAAGGCAGATATTAAAATCAGGGCTGCTACCACTATACATCCACTCTTAACTCCCATAGTTCCTAAGATAATTATTCCTGTACTTAATAGTTTTGTTTTTACGCTAACTGGCGGTTTATCCTCATTCGATATACAGAAAATTTTCTCTTATCCATAACCTATTTACCCCCCGAAATCAATAATATTTTTGCGGTTAGTTATCGGTTAGAAGATTAATTAAAACTATTATATATTCAGGAGGTTCAAGATGAAACCGGTTATTACAGCGGAACTTGAGATTGTCGTACTGGGCACGGGAAGCACGAGCATGAGCTCTCATATTTCCGAGGCTGTGAAGGCTGTCGAAAAATTGGGCGTTAAATACCAGTTAACTCCGATGGGAACGGTGATGGAGGTATCTTCCATTGATGAGGCTTTCAACGCAATGAGAGCAGCGCATGAGGCGGTTATTAAAAAAGGTGCAAAGAGAGTGGTCACGCACCTCACGATCGATGACAGAAGGGACGCTCCAAAGGGTATGGACGAGAAAATAGAATCTGTAAAAAGTAAAATTTAGACCCACTTTCCAAGGTTTTCCATTTCTTCAAGCTTCAGCTTCAGACCATCATACGCGGCTATAACTTCCACCCCGGTTTTCCCTGAGATGTTCTTTGCCTGGATTTCAGGCGAGGCTTTGAGCACCTGCAGCCCAAAATGCGTCAGTATCGCCTTTTTTGGCCTTATCGTATTGATCAATTCAGCCGCCTCGTTCATATTCAAATGACGTATTTTTTTGTCCGTTTTCATTCTCACTACGTTAATTATCAGGAAATCCACCCCTTTATAAGCCTCAGCAAGCCCGGGGAAATATTCAGTATCCGGGATATACCCCAATTTACCTGAGCCGAATTTATAGATCGCCCCGTAGGTCTCAACCGGATGCATGTTCTTTATAGGGAATTCTATTTTAATATCCTGCAGGGCTATTTCCATGCCTTCTTTTATCTCGGTTATTTCAGTGAACGGTCTTACATACTGGAGCACTACCGGGTCAGAGACCAGGCAATCCGCAGGGACGATAAGGCGCCCGCGATGCTCAAAACCTCCCCGTGTCATTGCCTCGGTCAGGACATTTACGTCATTGGAATGGTCGATATGCCTGTGGGATAAAACTATGGCATCAAGAGTGCTTGGCCTGAGCCTGAGCTTATGGACCATCACGAGGCAGCCCGGTCCCGGGTCCTGCAATATATTCACGTCCCCCAGCTTTAGCCAGAAACCACCGCTCCGGCGCAACTGGTTCAGGACGACCATCCTCCCGCCTCCTGTTCCGAGAAACCTTATTTCCGACATAACCTCCAAAAAGGAGTTATGTATACAAAAAATTTCTTATATTAATAACCTATTTATGTAAAAAAGCGCCTCTTATGATGGGAGATAACGGGAGACTCCCAAAAGCATAAGGAGTGAATATGTTATATCCATTTGGCGAAAAAAAACCATCTGTACCTGAGAGCGCTTTTATAGCAGAGACCGCATGCGTCATAGGGGATGTATCGGTAGGGGAGAAATCAAGTGTCTGGTTCAACTCGGTTGTCCGGGGTGACAGGGGGAAGATCACCATAGGGCGGGGCTGTAATATCCAGGATAACGCGGTCATACACGCAGATGAGTCAAATGTTGAAATAGGTAATAATGTCACTATTGGTCATGGCTGCGTCATGCACGGCTGCCTGGTAAAGGATAATGCGCTTATTGGCATGAACGCTACCATACTGCACCACGCCGAGATCGGGGAATCTGCTATTATCGGGGCAGGGGCGCTTGTTCCCCCGGGTCACAAAATCCCGGCGAACAGTGTTGTGTTCGGGATACCATGCAGGCATGTGAGGATAACAACAGAGGCGGACCTGCAGATAATAAAAAATACCTTAAAGAATTATGAAGAATTGACCGAGAAATATCTGAAAATGAAAGGTAAGCACTGATGCGAAATATAGAAATAGAAGAGCTGGGTGCAACCCCTATCACGGAGAGAAAAGTAGAGGTTGTGGAACGGAAAGGACTTGGGCATCCCGATTATATCTGTGATTCGATAATGAACCAGGTATCTGTCGAACTCTCCAAGGAATATATGAAGAGGTTCGGGGCTATCATGCATCACAATATCGATAAGGGGATGCTTGTGGCCGGAGAGGTGAAAACGAAATTCGGCGGAGGCGTGATATTAAAGCCGATGCGTATTATTTTCGGGGACAGGGCTACTTTTGAGGTAGAAGGCGAGTTCGTTGATGTAAATAATATCGCGATAGATACTGCAAAACAATGGTTAAGAGACAACATGCGGTTTGTCAATCCGGATTTGATTGAGTACCAGGTTGAGATCGCAAGCGGCTCGGCTGAGCTTACGGATATCTTCAAGAGAAAAAACGCTATTCTCGGAGCCAATGATACGTCGGCGGGGGTGGGGTACGCCCCGATGACGCCGACCGAGAATATAGTCCTTGAAACCGAGAGATACCTGAATTCCCCGGATTTTAAAGAAAGATTCCCCGAATCCGGGGAGGATATCAAAGTCATGGGACTGAGGATCGGGAAAGAGCTTCAATTAACAGTCGCCGACCCGCTTGTGGATATGTTCATAGAATCGGAGAGAAGTTATTTCAAAAAAAAAGACGAGCTTCTGGAAGAGATAAAAACGTTCGTATCCGAACGGGCAGAACTTCGAACTTCTGTTTATTTTAATACGCTGGACAGGGAAGGAAGAGGCATGGGCGGGATATATCTCACGGTAACAGGCACTTCAGCCGAGGATGCTGATTCAGGCCAGGTGGGACGGGGAAACCGCGTGAACGGCATTATTCCTCTTAACCGTCCTGTGAGCAGCGAGGCCGCGGCCGGGAAAAACCCTGTGAGCCATGTTGGTAAGATATACAACGTGTTGAGCCACAGGATTGCCAGTGAGATATACATGAACGTCCCCGATCTCAAGGAAGTGTATGTGTGGCTGCTGAGCCAGATAGGTGAGCCTATCGACCAGCCGAAGATAGCTGCGGCGCAGGTGATAATGGAGAAAGGATCGATAAAGAGCGTGGAGAGAGAGATAAACGAGGTCATCGATAAGGAGCTTGCGAACATCCAGGAGTTCTGCATGGAACTGGCGTATGGGAAGATACCTGTGGTCTGATCATCGGTCCCATTATTTACCTTCTTGAGTTGTTACCGAGACCTTACCAAATGCGTCTGAAGTTTCCGACTGCGCAACCACATTCCCATCTTTTAAAATCTCCACACTTAACGTCCCTTCTTTAACTTCTTTTTCAAGTGTGACAGAAACAATTTTTCCTCTAACGGTATATTCCTTGGTGCCCCAACCCTCCACATTTGTTGATTTCGAATTGTCCCCCGAAAATAAACCACCAGATGTTACAACTGTATATGTTCCACTATAAACTACAGCAGGGACACTACCTGAAATTGTGATATGATATTCAGAGTCGGCAGACTTTATACAACCACTTATTAAGACCAACAGTAGAGAAATAATTGTCATCGGTACAATAAATTTTGATTTTACCATGTTCATTACCATTGTCTTATGATTCTTTTGCATATTTATGGGTTCTGATTCGGTTCTCTGGGAATAATCAGGAATGTGAGGAGAGGGAAAGGCCTGGCAATGATCCTGCGAATTTATTAAATCCCGGTGCCGCAGAAAGATGAATATGGTATCGACTTCAGATTTTTACAAATAGGCCACCTGATTGAAAAAAATTAAGGGGCTGCTTAAAAAATCACAACGACTCGTTCAAATCCGTGTCGAATTTCCCGCTATTAATAGCAGCAATAGCTTCCTTAGGCTTAAGGCCCTCAAAGGTCGCACCAAGGGGAACGCATGAACCGACGACCTCTTTTACCGCGCCTTTCAATGTCTTTGAAAGGGTATCGTTCTTCTTCATGCGCGCGATCTTCACTGCCTGTTTTACAGTGAGATTGCCTATTACCTTCGTGTTCGGCGTCCCTGACCCGGTCTCTACTCCCAGTTCTTTCTTTATGAGAGCGGATGTCGGCGGGGTTCCGACCTGGACCGTGAATTGCTTTTTATCGTCCACGATTATTTTGACCGGGACCTGCATTCCGCTGAACGCTTTTGTCTGTTCGTTGATTTTATCTATTATCGCTTTTACATTTACGCCAAGCGGACCGAGTGACGGACCAAGTGGCGGACCCGGGGTGGCTGAACCGCCGGAGACTAATGCTTCTACAACGCTCACCATTTTTATTTCTCCTGTATTATAATTGTTATTTCTCTACTTCTTCTCGTTTCAGTATTCTCACGTTATCGCCGCGAACCGTTACCGGGATGGGGACCATCGCCTCGAACAGCTCAACGGTGATCTCTTCACGGGCTTCATCAATCCTTTTCACCCTTGCTTTCTCGCCCTTGAAAGGACCGGATATAAGCTCAACTATGCTGCCCTCAGTAATACCTGTGACCGTAAGTTTCGGTGTCAGGAAGTGCTCTATTTCGGCAAAATTGGATTTGCCTTTCACCATCGTGCGTGCATGGGGCAGTGTCTGGATGACCTGCTCTACGATCTCCGGGCCTGCGGCTTCAACAAGGATATAACCCCTCAACTCATCCGGTGCAAGTATCGCGCGGATTTCAAGGTGTTCTTTTTTCGCTACTTTCTCAATAAGGTTAGCTACTGCCCGCTCCTGGTTCGCAGTAGTCTTTACAACGAAAATAGCTCCCTCATCGCTCACATCATTCATTTGAACCAGCCCGGCAGGATAGTTATCAGCAGGTATATGATAAATCCTATGAATCCTATTAAGAGAATCCCTGCGCCTGCTACTTTTGCTATGACCGTGAACTCTTCCCGTGAGGGTTTCCTTGTCAGCTTCAGCACCCTGAGATACTCGCTCAGGTTCAATGGCACGTTTCCCGGCATTTCTTTATCTTCGAACAATCTACTTCACATCCGTATTTAAATGAAATAATAAACTGTATAAAAGCTATCCCAAAATAATAGCAGCCTTCAATTATGCTCAATATAAAAATAGTTTTCGATTAAACCCGCGAAAAACGCGGTGTTAAAATAGGCTCCCATATAATCTCCAAAACCGATAATTCTATTAATCATGTGGTTTATCAGAACGAGAGTTATGGAACTCCCAAAGGAATACGATTACAAGACCCTTGAAGAAAAATGGATGAGTACGTGGCAGGATTCCATGTACTACTTTGATTGGGATTCGGGAAAACCACAGTTCATAATCGATACACCGCCGCCGTACCCAACAGGGAATTTCCATATCGGCAATGCGCTTAACTGGTGCTACATCGACTTCGTGGCACGCTACAAGAGGATGCGCGGGTTTAACGTGATGTTCCCCGAAGGCTGGGACTGCCATGGCTTACCCACTGAAGTTAAAGTAGAGGAGATACACGGAATCACCAAGAGCCAGGTCTCGCGCGAGGAGTTCAGGCGTTTGTGCGTTGAACTCACGACAAAGAATATCGAGCGCATGAGGAAAAGCCTGCGCCGCCTGGGGTTCTCCATCGACTGGAGCAATGAATACATTACTATGGAGCCAGCCTATTTTGGAAAAACCCAGCGCTCTTTTGTCCGGATGTACAACAGCGGCAGGATTTACCAGCAGAACCATCCCGTGAACTGGTGCCCGAGGTGTGAGACCGCTATCGCGTTCGCCGAAGTTGAATACGATTCGCGCAGCACTACTTTGAATTACCTTAACTTTGATAAACTCAACATCGCCACCACCCGGCCTGAGCTGCTTGCCGCCTGCGTTGCGGTCGCAGTCAATCCCGATGATGAGAGATATCGCGATTTTGTGGGCAAGGATATCAAGGTACCCTTATTCGGCCATAAGGTGAAGGTCATAGCAGACAAGAGCGTAGACCCATGCTTCGGCACAGGCGTCGTGATGATATGCACCTTCGGAGACAAGCAGGACGTGAGGTGGTGGGTTGAGCATAATCTCCCCTTACGCAAAGCCATCGATAAGACCGGGAAAATGACCGATCTTGCAGGAAAGTACGCAGGTTTAACTACCGAAGCTGCGAAAAAAGCGATAATCGAGGACATGAAAAAGGCGGGAATCCTTTACAAACAGGAAGAATTGCCGCAGAACGTTGGCATGTGCTGGCGCTGCAAGACGCCCATCGAGATACTTTCCGAGAAGCAGTGGTTCGTCAAGATAATTTCTGAAGATATAATGGATACTGCAAACCAGATCACCTGGGTTCCTGATTACATGAAAGTCAGGCTTGAGAACTGGACAGGGACTATGGAATGGGACTGGTGCATTTCAAGGCAGAGGATCTTTGCAACGCCTATCCCGGCATGGTACTGCACTAAATGCGACACTGTGAAGGTAGCGAAGGAAGAATGGCTGCCGCTTGACCCGACCCGGAATGCGCCGCTTGAACCATGTGAGTGCGGCTCAACGGAATTCAAGGGAGAGGAAGATGTGCTTGATACCTGGATGGATTCCTCCATATCGGCACTGCATGTCTCAGGCTGGCTGAGCGACCATCCGCTTCTCCTGCCAGCGCAACTGCGCCCGCAGGGTTATGATATTATCCGCACATGGGCTTTTTACACTATCCTGAGAGCCAGAGCACTCCTTGACAAAAAGCCCTGGGATACCATCCTGCTCAACGGCATGGTGCTTGGCGAAGACGGTCACAAGATGAGCAAGTCCCGCAATAACTTCGTCGTACCCGAAGAGGTAATCAAACAGTATGGTGCGGATGCGTTCAGGCAGTGGGCAGCCATCGGGGGCTCAACAGGTTCGGATATTATATTCAGCTGGAAGGATGTGGTCGCAGGTTCACGCTTCCTCCAGAAGCTCTGGAGCATCGTGCGCTTTTCCATGCCACATGTTTCGGATAAGCCCGCTTCGTTCACCCCCATAGACCTCTGGCTCCTCAGCAAGTTGAACAGGCTGGTAAAAGAAACCACAGAAAAAATGGACGCTTACCAGTTCGATGAGACCTTCAAAGCTGTCCGGGGATTTGCCTGGGATATCCTGGCGGATAATTACATCGAGCTTGTGAAATGGAGACTGTATGGCGAAGGTGAAGGAAAGCAGGCTGCACAGCACACGCTCTACATTACGATTGAAACTCTTTCACGGCTTCTTGCGCCGTTCATGCCTTATTTCTCGGAGGAAGTATATTCACACCTGAAGCAGGAGAGCATACATCTCCAGGCATGGCCGGAAGTGAATGAATCGCTTATCAATTCTGATGCAGAGGCCACGGGCGAATTAATAAAAGAAATAACAGGCGCTATCAGGCGCTATAAGTCTGAACATGGCATGGCTTTGAACGCGCCGCTAAAAGAGATAGAACTTTATTCCTCTATAACTGATGCGTCCGATATTGCAGGGGCAGCAAATACCCCGGTCAGGATAAAAACCGGGACGCCGGATTTTGAAATAGTGCCCACGGAGATCAAACCCAACATGAAGGTTCTCGGCAAGACGTATAGAAGTAAAGCGAAATCCATTGCTGATGCCCTGATTAATGCTGATCCAAAAACAATTATGGAACAGGCGGGGTCCGGAAGCGTCACTCTCTCTGTGGACGGTGAAGATGTGGCTCTTGATGTCTCCGGTTTCACGGTTGAAAAGGACAGGCTCCTGAAAGGAAAAGCTGTGGACGTCCTTGAAGTCGGAAGCGCAGTAATTGTAATTATGCGGTGAACCCTGATTTTAAGGATTCGTACTCATCAGCTTGACATTTTCTTTGTGCGAAGAACCTATTGCAGAATATACAAGCTTATACCAGTGAGATGCCAGCAGTACTAACAGGACTACTACTGCCAGTCCCATTAAATCTGAGATGATCGCTTCACCCGGACCTTCTATCCAGACCCCTGATAAGCTCAAAAGCTGCAATACCTTTATCAGTGCAACAAAAGCGCCTGCGATGAAAATGTACGTCCAGTTCCTCACAAGGAACCTATCATCCAGGAAAACCCTGGCTCTCAATACATTCATATCAACCCGCTTCCAGACCAGCCATATTTTTAAAACGAAATATAAACCTGCAAATGCAACGATAACCGAACACGTCACTAATATAACATTTATCGTCCTATCCATGGTAGTGCAATATAATTGTTCTATTAAATATTTTACTCATTTTAGTTCCACGAAAAGTTTATAGTGAGCCGAAACTCTATTAGCATAGGGTGAAACAATGACGAATATTAATGAGATACAGGTCACAAAAACGATAGTGAATGAATTCCTTGATGATTTTATACAGAATATTCTT
>CABMIB010000024.1 GCA_902386135.1 uncultured archaeon | reverse complement strand
TTCTTTAGGATCTTCTTTTTTAGCCATCTTATTCCTCCTGTGGCTTTAGCCCCGGAACTTAGCCGGCGCAGCCCATTCATTGCGGGCTGTCATACTACTTGCACATAGCATTTATATTTTATGTAGCCGGATTGACGCTATCGTTAAGTATATTCTTCTGAGGTGACATACCATAAGCTATGACCCGCTTAATATATATGGATCACAGCGCCACAACGCCAGTTGACCCTGCTGTCAGGGAAGCTATGCTTCCTTATTTTTCCGAAAAGTTCGGTAATCCTTCAAGCCTTTACACAATCGGGAGGGAGGCAAGGAGAGCCATTGAAGAGGCACGTCAGAAAGTGGCAGACCTGATAGGCGCTAAAAAAGAGGAAATAATATTCACAGGCAGCGGCACGGAATCCGATAACCTTGCAATAAAAGGGATAGCCTACAGGAACAGGAAAAAGGGCGACCATATCATTACAAGTTCAATCGAACATCATGCCGTCCTGAACACCTGTAAGTACCTTGAGAAACAGGGTTTTAAAGTCACGTACCTTCCCGTAAACCATGAAGGATTGGTGAATCCTGCTGATGTAGCGGGCGCAATCACGCCAAAGACAATATTGATCTCGGTCATGCATGCCAATAACGAGATAGGCACGATCCAGCCGATAGAGGAGATCGGCAAGATAGCTAAAGAAAAGGATATTCCTTTTCATACAGATGCAGTCCAGACAGCCGGGAAAATCCCTTTCAACGTGGATGCACTCGGCGTGAACCTGCTGTCCATGAGCGCACACAAGATATACGGACCGAAAGGGGTTGGCGCTCTCTACATCAGGAAAGGGACTTTCGTAGAACCCCAGTTGCACGGCGGAGGGCATGAGAGAAATCTCAGGTCAAGTACAGAGAACGTCCCCGGCATAGTGGGCTTCGGAAAAGCTGCCGGACTTGCAAAGGAACAGCTCCCGCAGGAGGAAGCTCTGGCAAAGCTCAGGGATTCCCTTGTCAGGGGCGTTCTTGAGATCAAAGATTCTTACCTCAACGGGCACCCGACAAAACGCCTCCCCAACAATGCGAATTTCAGGTTCAGCTATATAGAGGGCGAATCTATGATATTAAATCTTGACATGAAAGGAGTTGCAGCATCAACTGGCTCAGCGTGTTCTTCAACATCCCTTGAGCCGTCCCATGTTCTTTTGGCGATTGGCTTAAAACCCGAGGAATCTCATGGTTCCCTCAGGTTGACCCTCGGGCATGAGAACACTCAGGAAGACGTGAATTACGTAGTATCGGTATTACCGGAGATAGTGAACAAACTCCGTATGATTTCGCCGTTAGCGAGGTGAAAAAATGGCAGATGGATACAGTGAAAAAGTAATGGAGCATTTTGCCAACCCCAGGAACGTTGGCGAGATAAAGGACGCGGACGGCATCGGCAAGGTAGGTAACCCTGTCTGCGGCGACCTTATGTGGATATACATTAAAGTAAAAGATAACCGGCTGGAGGATGTCAAATTCAAGACTTTCGGATGCGGTGCAGCTATCGCCACAAGCAGCATGGTTACCGAGATGGCTAAAGGCAAGACCCTTGAGGAAGCTCTTAAAATTACCAGGAATGATGTTGCTGAGGCGCTTGATGGTCTTCCGCCCATAAAGATGCACTGTTCAAACCTTGCAGCCGACGGGCTTCATGCCGCTATAAAGGATTATCTTGAGAAATCGGGGAAAAAATGAGACCGCCGTGCGAAATAGTAGTGCAGAAAGTCCTTCCTGCGATACGTGCAGAACTTGCGCGGATGATGCTTGATGAAGGTTTTCCCCAGCAGCAGATAGCGAACAGGCTCGGTCTTTCAAAAGCTGCGGTCTCCCAGTATGTGAGCGCCAAGAGGGGAAAAGACATAACTTTCTCTTCCGATACCGAGGAAAAAATCCGGGAACTTGCAAAAAGCCTTGCCGGTGAATTAAATGCTAATGATGCGGTAAGCAGTTTATGCGCTGTATGCAGGGATATCCAGGCTTCTGGATGGCTGTGTAAGGAGCATCTCCAGAAAAACCACTCCTGTACTTATTGCCTGAGAAAATGATACCCATCGGATTATTGTATCGTTTGTATAACTTGGTTTTTTTGATTCGTATCATCCCCGTGGCGGACGAAGCCACTAACAAATACATACCAGTTATAGACCGCCAGGATGAATGATACAAGGAAGATGAACTGGGAAGACTCAACCAGGAAATTCATCAGTGGGATATCGCCTGTATCCGATAGCCTTATCGCGGACTTAATAAGGGCATTGAGAGCGAACGAGGCTCCTGCTATCGAGATATAAACCCATGTTTTCTGCATCACGGCTTCATTGAGGAACAGCCTGGCTTTCAGAAGGTCTTTGTCCACTTTACTCATTAAGAAAAGGATATGTCCGATGAAGAATATTATTATGAGCGCTGCGATCGTATTATATACTTCTATAATGATCTCAATAAAGCCCATCGTGTGCGTTCTAATCACCTTCTTGGAACAGCAGTATATTTCTAATAGCATATATATATTGCTTAAAGTAATAAATAGATTACAGATTAATGTTTATTATATAATTCCTATATACCCGAAAACTGCCTTGCCATCATTAACGAAAGCTTAATCTGTTCACTTGCATCTTCTTCCACAATATCCCCATGTCCCGGGTACATGGTGCTCACGTCCAGAAGGCTCAGCTTCTCTATGGACCTGATCAACTGCTGAATGCTTCCGCCGTAAAGGTCTGTGCGCCCGAAACTTCCGTCCTGGAAGACCGTGTCTCCTGAAAAAAGGACTTTTGAACGCGCACTGTACAGGCAGACGCCGCCAGGAGTGTGCCCCGGAGTATGGATGACCTCAAGCTCACCGAAACGCTCACCGCCTTTTAGAAGGATATCAGGAACAATGGATGGTGCCTTTTCTCCGAACATGGAAGATGCGCTTGCACTGGCATTTCCAAGCAAAGGAGCATCATTTTCGTGTATAGCGATCTTTGCCCCGAAAGCCGCTGCAACATCGCCAGCCCCGCCTGTATGGTCATAGTGGCAGTGGGTAAGTATAATCGTCTTCAGATCCCCGGGCCGGATATATTTTCCAAGCTCAGCGATCACCGAACGTGCGTCCATGCCCACATCAATAAGTATGTGCCCGTCCACAAGATAGGCGTTGGCATCGTACAGAGAAGTTCTCAATTTTATGACCTGCATATGAATCTCCTATATTTCTCGATGATTTAAAGATATGCGGCGCGGGCGGAAAATCATAAAACTGAGAAATATTTATAAGTACAGAGGAGAATATATGCTTTGGGGGCATTTCGGCATCGTATCCATCCCCTCCGATGATTCCGTTACTGCCCCTCCTTTTATTTATAAGAGATTATATCAGTATTTTTAGTATCAGCTTACCTGACATTTGTCCCTTCCTTGACTTTTTTCTCAGGCATTAACAGTACCGCGCCCTCAACATCCGCCGCAAGTACCATTCCGCAGGATTCCACGCCGAAAAGTTTTGCAGGCTTCATATTCGCCAGCACCACGACCTGTTTTCCAACAAGTTCTGAAGGAGCGTGGGATTTTGCTATTCCCGCGACGATCTGTCGTTTCTCCCCTATGTCCACTTCCAGTCTCAGCAATTTATCAGAGCCTTTGATATTCGAAGCTTCAAGCACAGTGCCTATCCTGATATCGAGATTCTGGAACTCCTCAAATGTTATCACCGGCTTCACCTCCTCTGCCTCTATCTTTATCTCTTTTGACTTTGCTAACTTCACCCTTTTATCAAGTATCGCTTCCATTTCCTTGATTTTCGTATCCTCGATTTTTGAAAATAATATTTCAGGAGGACCAAGCTCCACAGATGGTAATTCGATAAGCCCTTCCTCAAACCGCGCGGAATGGACATCACCGGTAAGTGCAAACTGTTTCCATGCCTTTTCCATATTCCCGGGAAGCACAGGCTCAAACAGCAATATAAGCGCTTTCCCTATCTGGAGGCAGTTCTTAACAACACGGGCGCACGCTTCCCTGTCTTTTTTGATGAGCTGCCAGGGTTCATTAGACTGGAAATACGCATTTCCGTACTGCGCAAGCTCCATCATTTCATCGGTGGCTTTTTTGAATTCGTATTCATCAAGGGCTGATATTACGCTGTTGATGGTTGATTGTATTTTATCGAAAATCTCCTTATCAACCTCACCCTCTGGTATTCTCCTAAAGTTCTTGTAAGCAAAATGCAGTGTCCGGTGCAGGAAATTTCCAAGCGCACCTACAAGCTCGTTATTTACCTTATCCTGGAACACCTTCCATGAGAAGTTCAATTCCTTTGTATGCGATGTATAATTTGAGATATAATACCGCAAAAGGTCGGGATGGAAACCGTGGTCAAGGTAATCCTCATCCACCCACACAACATATCCCCTGCTCTTTGAGAATTTCTTATCATCGATCTTCAACATGCCTGATGCGACAACAGCCCAGGGCTGGGTATAACCCGCGCCTTTTAGCATCGCAGGCCAGAAGATGCAGTGGTGGTAGGTGATATCCTCTCCGATAAAATGAATTATGCGCGAATCGCCCTTCCAGTATTTCTCCCAGTCGTTGCCTGTCCTGTTAGCCCATTCCTCGGTAAATGAGATATAGCCGATGGGCGCATCCACCCAGACATAAACAACAAGGTCATTATGACCCGGGAAACGCACGCCCCACTCAAGGTTCCTTGTGATGCACCAGTCCTTCAGGTCCTTTGCCCACTCTTTTGCGTAATTTATGGCATTCGACGTGCCCCGCAGCGTATTAAGGTACTTTGAAAGAAATCCGCTAAAGGCTGAGAGTTTGAAGAAGAAATGCTCCTGCTCCCTGTACTCGGCAGGGCTTCCGCAAATCCTGCACCGCGCGTTCTTTATCTCGCCCGGTTCAAGATGCTTTCCGCAGCCCTGGTCGCACTCGTCGCCGCGCGCGACCGCTTCGCAATAAGGACAGATGCCTTCCACGTACCTGTCGGGAAGGAAACGCTCATCCCTGGGACAGTAAGCCAGTCTGATGACCTGCGGATACACGTAGTTATTCTGTATGAGTGCCTCTACAATACTGTTCGTCCTTGCATGGTTTGCGGGCGAATCCGTATTCCCGAAGATGCTGAATTCCACTTCCATCGCTTTAAAAACACTTTTAAAAAGCATGTGGTACTTATTCACAAGTTCTTTCGGAGCAATCCCCTGTTCCTCCGCGTTTACCACTATTGGAGTCACGTGGGCATCGGAACCGCAGACAAATACAGCTTCTTGCCCCTGCTTCCTGAGCGCCCTGACAAAGATGTCCCCGGGTACATAAGTACGCAGGTGCCCGATATGGCATTTGCCGTTAGCGTACGGAAGACCGCAGGTTACAACGACCGGTTTATCTGATGGGAAATTGGACATGGAGGTTCTAACATGGAGCTTCGTTATAAAATATGTTTCTGTGGGGCGCAAGTGTGATTCAGGATTATTGATTAAGAGCCTATCCCGAAAACAGTGTAACTGAGCCAGTGGCAATTTCGATATTCTTCATTATTTTCTAATTTCAGGCAAATTAATCGCTTTTTCTAAAGAAGAATTATCTGTATGTGTCCAAAATTGAAATATACCAGTTATTACTCCTTTTTGATGTGCGCCTTGATTTCTTGATGGATGGGAAAGGGAGGCTAAAATACTGAATTTTTTGCCACTGATGCTCATTGAGACGATCTCTGTGCCTCTGCGTCTCGGTGGCTTCAGATTAAAATTTGCCACCGAGGCACAGAGAACACGGAGATATTTTTATATCGGATTTTTGCATCAAAACGTGGCGCTGAATCCTGAAATATTCCATTATTTTCCCCTCTGCGTCTCTGCGCCTCCGTTGCTAAATTATTGAATGCAAACAAAATTTTTTAACAATCAGGGAATAAGATTACTTCTCAGTATTCTTCTTAACATTTTCAGAGTCCTTACATTTCTCAATTATTAACCGATTATTCTCCATATCAACTATAACTTCAACCTCATCCCCTTCCTGAAAAGGAAATGCACTGTCCCGTGCAACTTCGATAGGAATATAAACGAAGTATTTAGGGTATTCCTTGCCTTTTGAGTATCCAGGACGATTTACGACTCTTCCTTTTCCTCGAATCATTTTAGTGTCACTAACATGCGTACATTTCTTCAAACCTTATTACCTCTTTCAGACCACTGAT
>CABMIB010000023.1 GCA_902386135.1 uncultured archaeon | reverse complement strand
TCCAATATCTGACAGCTTAAAGTGTTCAATGTATTGATTCGGTTAAGCACCGCAAAGGGCGCAAAGAACGCAAAGCATAGCAGCAAAAATCTTTGCGCCCTTTGCGTTCTTTGCGGTGAGTTCAATACATGCTGCTACTGACAATGCATACTCAAGCTAAACTTTGAGGTTAATTACTATAACTTAAAATTCTCTTTTTTCTTTATTTTCTCTAATGGATGGCTTTCCCTATAAAGAATATATATTTTATTTCAATAATCTATATGTACTATAAACAATCAGTAGAAATAGAATAATATGGAAGCACGTAAAGTTTACGTAAGTGGCGGCTCTACATATGTGATCTCACTGCCAAAAAAATGGGTAAAGAAGACGAACCTGAAGCCGGGAGACTCCCTGGTGGTTACAGAACAGGGCAGCTCGTTACTGATCGAGACCAGTGTTATTGAAAAAGAGTCACGAACGAAGGAGATTAAAATCTCACAGGTGGCATCAAGCGAAGCTCTTGAACGTATATTAATCGCTTTTTATCTTGTGGGTTATGATACGATCAAGATAAAGCTTGACAGGAAGAATCATCTTGCATACAGGGAGAGCATACGGAAGATCCTGGACTATCTGATAGGCGTAGAAATAGTCGAAGATACCAACGAAGCAATGACGCTTGAGATAATGCTGGATTACAAACGTATGAGTACATTGCAGATACTCCAGAGGATGTTTTCCATAGACAGGTCGATGATCCTTGATCTTGGCAAGGCGTTAAAAAACATGGATATCGGGCTGGCTAAGGATATAATAGTACGAGAGAAAGAGATCGACAGGCTCTATTTTTTAGTTGTCAGGCAGCTTAAGAGTGCGGTGGAATACCAGCAGGTAGCGGAAAAACTCGGGATAGAGTCCCAGAGGGATTGCCTCGGGTACAGGATAGTGGTAAAAGTTCTTGAAAGGATAGCCGACCATATTGAGATCATAGCAAAAAGTTATATCCAGTTATTTGATGTTCAAAAAGAAACGCAACTGGATGAATTTATAGATCTTACTAACAATATGGTTGCAACTTTCGAAAAATCTATCCAGGCACTGTTTACAAGAAATGGTGAAATGGCTGAAACCGTTTTTCATGAACTGAAAAAAGTTGAGAAATCCCATTCCGACATTTCAAAAGAATTATTCAAGATAGAGGATATCCAATCCGCCATTCTAATGAAAACGATGCTTGACAGCCTTGGGAGAATAGCGAGCTACAGCGGAGATATTGCAGAGGTAGCTATCAATATGTCCACTGAAGTATCCTGATTTATATAGCTAAAGTTCTAACAATCCTGTCGCGCAGCTCCCTGTTTTTTGTCCCTATTATCGATAGGCCGGTCACACGCACATCATTGACTACGGGTTTTCCCCCAAGATCGGTAAGCCACCCGCCCGCCTCTTTCAATATCAAAGCAGAAGCCATGATATCATAGCCGCTCACAAGCCCCCGTGTATCAATAACCCCATCAAGTGTTCCGTCGGCTGCATAGCACATGTCCAGCGCAATGCTGCCAAGCGCCCTGACTATGAGCGATTTTTCAAGCTCGACCAATCCGGGCGGGACGTTTGGTACGCCATATGAATACACAGACACAACAGGTTTTAGTCTTGTTCCTCGCTTCTTATCCTTTATCTGTTTGCCGTTGAAAAAAGCACCTTTTCCATGCTCGGCGCAGTAAGTATTTCCCTGTATATCGCAGATAACTGCCATTCTGATATCATCGAACGTGGCTACATCCGTTTTCTCCGTGTAAGCAAGGGAAGTGCAGAAAAAAGGGATTCCGCATGTTGCATTGGTTGAGCCGTCAATAGGGTCAAAAACAAGCATGAACCCGGGCTGCGTTCCAACCACGCGGTCGCCGAGCTCCTCCGATATTATCCTTGCAGAGAGGTCACGGGCAACAAGCGCATCATCAAGTGCATGTTCGGCAGCCATGTCCATCTTGCGCGTTATATCCTTTGCGCGCTGCACGATCATCTCCCCGTAATCCACATTCTCTTTAATGTACGAGCGTATCACATCCCTGACCTCGGTTCCTATTTCAATTAAAGTTTCAATCTCCATGTTCTCCTCTACCTACTTATTTCTCCGGGGACTCAAAAGATGCTTCGTCCTTATTATCTTTAAAAAGAGTGATTATCGCATCAGCCACTTTCCTTGCACTCTCATCCGGAGTGATTTTATCACTGTCGATAACGATTTCCGGGTTCAGGGGCTCTTCGTAAGGTACATTGACCCCGGGAACGGCTGCACCGGGCATAGCTGCTTTTTTGTAGATACCCCTGGGTGAAAAAATAGCTTTTCTGTGTGCTTCGCGCTCCATACATAACTCAATAGGGCACCGGATAAATACCTCTGCGAATTCCGGAATTATTTTGCGTGCAGCATCGCGGTATTTTCTCCGGTTCGCAGTCGCGTCGATAAAAACGTTCACGCCGCATTCGGTCAGGAGTTTTGCCATATACGCAAGGGAAGCATAGACTATGTCCCTCTCTTCATCGGTATATTTCGGGTTCGGGGTAAGGACCCGGCGGATCTCATCAAGCTGGAGAATCTTGACATCAATACCCTCTTTCTTGAGAAGAGCAGCCGTGCGCGATGCTATCGCTGTTTTTCCGCTGCCGGGAAGACCCGTGAACCAGACTGCGAAAGTCATTTCCACCTTACGATATATATGAATTTACGTTCTGATAGTTAAATTCTTCACTATCCAGAACGTTATAAATAAAATTGAAAAGCTTTTTCCTGACGGATGGCTCAAGGTTGGGGTACCATATGGGGCTTGCCACTACAAGGCTCCTGAACACATAGAACGGCTGGATGACATTCAGGAGTTCGTCGTCGTGCGTCCTGTCAAGGTAGTTCTTGAAGAAAAGCTCGTATAATTCCCTGAACGGTCCTGCAAGCTCCCCGTACTTTTGAAGGGAATAGAAAAGATAGTTCATCGTTATGGAAGAAACATCATCAGCACCCTCGCCCCATTCGCCGCGGCTCCTGTCCAGTAATGTGAAATCAGCACCCTCGCGGAACATGATATTCCATGGATGGAAGTCGCCGTGGGTCATGCACAGCCGGTGCACTTTCCCTTTTATCTTATAGCGCCAGCCAACGCATTTCTTCTCGATCTCGCAAAGGTCGTCCCAGCTCACAAAATCCAGGTTATCCGGGTAGCTGTCCGTCAATCCCATGATACATTCGCCATGTCCCACCGTGTCCCTTATTTTCCGCAGATACAGTTCGCGGTCGTCATGCTTGTTAGCATGTATCCGGGCAAGATAGGATGATAATGCCCTGGTCCTGTCCTTATCAAGTGAGATGAGCTTTCCATCCTTTTTGATTCTCTCAAGGTCAAGGAAATACTCTTTTCCCTCGATCTTTTCCATCAGGATGAAATACTCCTCAGCCTTTCCTGCTGAGAAAAGCTTGCCCTCGCCGGTAAAGTATCCGACATCAAGAGAGCGTACGTGGTCGGGCAGTTTATTAAAAACCGAATGCTGCCATATCAGGATCTGCGCACGGTCTGAGAAATGATCGTGTCCGAAACCTTTCTGAACGCGCATTGTTGACAGGACAACAGAGTTCTTTTTGCCGTTCACCTCAAATTCAATCAGGTAGGGCTTCCCGTAGCCGAATCCCTTTATACCCTCATCGACTTCGACGGGTATCCCGCCAAGCTCGCTTATGCCTGTGACTGTTGCTTTTCCATATAGTCCTGATAAATAGCTCTCAACGTCTTTTTTCTTTAATATCATGTTCCCAGGGTCCATGAATGGAGGTATTTATCCTGCTCCTCTGTCAGGGTCTCTATCTCAATGCCCATAGCCTCAAGCTTGAGTTTTGCCACTCTGCTGTCGATCTCAGCAGGGACCCTGTAAACCTGTTTCTCAAGTTTCTTGCCTGTCTCATTTATGTACCTTACTGCAAGCGCCTGGTTCGCAAAGCTCATGTCCATGACCTCGGGCGGATGCCCGAACGCGCTTGCAAGGTTCACAAGCCTGCCTTCTGCAAGCAGGTATATCCTGCGGTCATCCTGCAGGACGTATTCCTGCACGTCGTTCTTTATCTGATTGACTTCCTTTGATAGTTTTGTAAGCTGCGGAATATCGATCTCAACATTGAAATGCCCTGAATTGCACACAATCGCCTGGTCTTTCATTACCTGGAAATGCTCCTTGCGGATCACAGAAATGTCGCCTGTTACTGTTATGAACAGGTCCCCGACTTTTGCGGCTTCTATCATTGGCATGACCCTGAACCCGTCCATGACGGCTTCCAGCGCCTTTCGCGGCTCAACTTCCACAACGACCACGTTCCCTCCAAGTCCCCGCGCCCGAGACGCGACACCGCGACCGCACCAGCCGTAACCTGCAACCACGATCGTTTTCCCTGCGAACAGTATATTTGTGGCGTTCATTATCCCGTGTAGGGTGCTCTGCCCTGTGCCGTAGCGGTTATCGAACATCATCTTTGTCTCGGCATCGTTCACAGCGATCACAGGATACTTAAGCGCGCCGTCCGTAGCCATGGCGCGCAGCCTTATTACTCCAGTGGTTGTCTCTTCGCATCCGCCTTTAATATCTTTTATAAGCTCCTGGTGCTTTGAATGGACAAGCGCGATGGTATCCGCGCCGTCATCAAGTGTGATGTGGGGTTTTATCTTGAGCGCTTCTTCAAGGCATTCATAATACTGTTTCTCGTTCTCCCCTTTTATCGCAAAGGTTTTTATCCCCTCGGAAGCAAGCGCGGCTGCTACGTCATCCTGCGTGCTTAGCGGGTTTGAGGCTGTAAGCGCGATATTTGCGCCCCCTGCTTTAAGAGTATAGATAAGATTTGCAGTTTCAACAGTCACATGAAGGCATGCAACTACATTGACGCCCTTAAGCGGTTTTTCGCTCTCGAACTGTTCCTTGATCTTCTGGAGGACAGGCATGTGTCTGCGTGCCCATTCGATGCGCTGTTTTCCTGCCTCTGCGAGGTTTATGTCTTTTATTATATAATCTTTCATCAAAATCCCTGAATCCTTAAAACGGACATAAAATGCCTGAGATTGTTATTAAATCTGTTGGTTTTTGAGGTACCATTATAGTCCTACCGGAAAGATACATCTTTTGGCGATTTCCTGAAGGTAACGCGAAGACGGGTGATAGGTAAACACTGCTTGCATAGTTGTTTGCAGTTTACGTTATTGTCCTGGAGCACGTTGCAGTAACCCTGAAGACGCTGCCCTGCCAGAGAAGGAAACAACGTTGACAAAAGCTTAAGTATACGTTATAATAAAATGTAACTTAAGTGAAAATTATGAAAACAATATCCATCAGACTGCCGGAGGAATACGTCCGTGAGATCGAAGAAGCCTGCAAGCAGGAGGTTCTGGATAAAGGCACAATGCTACGTAAACTCATCGGGGAGGCGCTGAGGGAATACCACATAAAAAAAGCATTTGACCTTTACTCCGAAGGGAAAATCTCCCTCTGGAAAGCCGCAAGGATGGCCGGATTGACGTACAGGGGAGCGCTGGAAGAGTTAAAGAAGCGCAACATCCCTTTCCGGTATGAAAAAGAAGACCTGGATGCTGATATTAAATGGGCGATGAACGAGAAATGATCGTAAGCAATTCCGGGCCGCTCATACACCTTGCTAAAGTAGGAAGTATAGGACTTCTTAAAGAGCTTTTTGGAAAAGTGATTATACCTCACGAGGTCCGGCTTGAAGTCGTAGATAGAGGAAAGGATGAGGGGATGGCAGATGCCTTTTTGATAGAGAGCGAAATTGAAAATGGCTGGATTGTAACAGACCAGAGCAATAACAATAAGATAAAAGAAATCGCCAGCAGCGCGGGGATAGATATTGGAGAAGTTGCGGCTATAATGCTTGCAAGAAGAAAGAAATGCCCGGTTCTTATCGATGATCTTGCGGCGAGGAGGTTTGCGGCTGGATTGGGACTTGAGGTCGTTGGTTCGATTGGCGTTCTGATAAGGTCTGCTAAGCTACAGAAGATATCAAAAAACGAAGCGCTGGAGGCTCTTGATAAGCTTGCGCGGGTTATGTGGCTCAGCGTTGATGTTTATGAGGATGCAAGAAAGGTTATTGAGGGATTGGCATGGACGAAGTGAAATCACGAAGGAATATTGATAAAATCAAGGAATTAAGAGGTTCTGTTAAGTTCAGAAATAAAGAGACTGCTTTAAAAGAAACGTCTGAGAAAAGAAATGAGATCAGATGTCGACTCTTAAACAATATTTTGCGATAATCTCATAACGGCTGAAGATTATAAGTGAATTAATGAGCAAGAGAGAAGCCATAGAGCAGCTCATGAAGGAATGGAGCGGCAGGTTTTCCACAGAATTAGGTATCGACATAGGTTCAGGCAACGCCGGAGAGATATTCAAATGGTTCCTTGCCTCCATTCTTTTCGGCGCAAGAATAAGGCAGAGCGCAGCCATTCAAACATACCGGGAGTTCGAGAAAAGAGGAGTGCTTACGCTTGATGCTATCCTCGAGACAGGCTGGGACGGTCTTGTGCGAATCCTGGATGCAGGCGGATATGCGCGCTACGATTTCAAGACTGCAACAAAACTGCTAGGGATAGCGGAGATGCTAAATAACAGGTACGGCGGCGACCTGAACCGCCTTCATGAAGAAGCCCGTGATCCTGGGGACCTGGAATCAAGGCTCATGGAGTTTAAAGGCGTTGGCAGGGTAACGGTGAACATATTCCTGCGGGAGCTGAGAGGAATCTGGCAGAAAGCCGACCCGCTGCCGGGTGATACGGTGATTATTGCAGCCCGTAAACTGGGATTCACCAGCTTGGAGGGAAACACTGATGAGGAGAAAAGAATAATCCTCGGTGAGCTTAAAAGGCTCCGGGAGCAGGCTGCCCTTCCCTATCGCTTTTCAGATTTTGAAGCGGCTCTTGTCAGATTCGGGACTGAGCTTCGACGAAAGAAATAAATTTTCTGTTCACATCACATAAAACCTTAAAGCGCCAAAAATAAAATGGAAAAAACCAAAGCTTTTTTGTATCAAAGTTCATTTAAAGCCGAAGGAGAATCATGCCATTTAAAATTTTAAAGAAACAGGAGCTTGTACCAACAATACATTTAATGGACATAAGCGCTCCGCGCATAGCTAAAAAAGCACAGCCGGGACAGTTTGTCATTCTGAGAATAGACGAGACCGGAGAGAGGATACCGCTCACAATCGCTGATTTTGACAGGGAGAAAGGAACCATAACAACTATTTTCATGGTTGTTGGCAAGACCACGATGCAGTTATCATCGCTGAAAGCAGGTGGCGAACTGCAGGACTTTATAGGACCGCTTGGGAATCCTGCGCATATCGAAAATGAAGGAACCGTACTGTTAGTCGGTGGCGGCGTCGGGGTTGCGCCCATTTTCCCGCAGGCCCGGGCTTTCAAGGAAGCCGGCAACAAGGTAATCTCGATCATCGGGGCACGCAGCGCAAGCCTTCTCTTATGGGAGGACAGGATGCGGGAGGTAAGCGACGAACTATATATCACCACGGATGACGGGACGAAAGGTCATCACGGCTTTGTCACTGATATTGTCAAGAAGCTGCTCGAAGGCGGGACGAAGATAGACAGGGTAGTGGCTATCGGCCCGCCTGTAATGATGCGCTCGGTGGCAGGCGTGACAAGACCATTCAATGTCAAAACTATCGTCAGCCTGAACTCTATCATGGTAGACGGCACGGGGATGTGCGGTGCGTGCCGTGTGCTTGTGGGCAACGAGACGAAGTTCGCCTGCGTTGACGGGCCTGAATTCGATGCCCATCTCGTTGATTTCACTCTCTTGATGAACCGCCTGGCTATGTACCAGCCTGAGGAGAAGCTTGCGGTTGAAAAGTACAAATGCGAAAGGGAGGGATGCACATGCTAGGGCGCCAGAAGATGCCGCAGCAGGACCCCGCGGTTCGAAAATCGAACTTTAATGAGGTGGCGCTGGGCTTTACAGAGGAGCAGGCGGTCGAGGAGGCAAAAAGATGTCTCCAGTGCAAGAAACCCTCGTGTATGAAAGGCTGCCCTGTCGAAGTGAAGATACCCACCTTCTTAAATCATGTTGCAAAGGGCGAGCTCGACGAGGCTATAAAAGAAATAAAAGTCGATAATGCCCTTCCTGCCGTCTGCGGGCGCGTGTGCCCACAGGAAACGCAGTGCGAGCAAGCCTGTGTACTGAGTAAAAAAGGTGCATCGGTCTCGATAGGAAGGCTTGAGCGCTTCCTTGCCGACTACGAGCGCAAAAGAGGAGCGGAAATCCCAATACTTCCTAAACCCACAGGAAAAGTGGTTGCTGTAGTGGGCTCAGGACCTGCGGGATTAACAGCAGCCGCAGACCTTGCGAAAATGGGACACTCTGTCACCATCTTCGAGGCGCTGCATGAGGCAGGAGGCGTCCTCATATATGGTATCCCGGAATTCAGGCTTCCCAAGGATATCGTACGCGCCGAGGTGGAGTACGTAAAGAAGCTCGGCGTTGAGATCCTTCTTGATTCGGTCATCGGCAAGATAGAGACAGTTGATGAATTGCTCTCCGAGTTCGATGCAGTATTCCTCGGAACAGGCGCAGGTCTGCCTGCTTTCCTGGATATCGATGGCGAGAACTTGAACGGTGTATATTCTGCGAACGAGTTCCTGACCCGCGTGAACCTCATGAAGTCCTATAAATTCCCCGAATACGATACGCCTATCAAGAAAGGGAAGCGTGTTGTTGTGGTAGGCGGCGGCAACGTGGCGATGGACTCAGCCAGGTGCGCCCTGCGCCTCGGGGCTGAGGAAGTCACTGTAGTTTACCGCCGCGGGGAAGAGGAGATGCCTGCGCGTGCCGAGGAAATAGAGCATGCCAAGGAAGAGGGCATCAAGTTCAGGCTTCTCACGAACCCTGTCAGGATAGTCGGGGACGGGAAGAACTGGGTGACGCACATTGAATGCATCAATATGCACTTATGCGAGCCTGATGAATCCGGAAGATGCAAACCTGCGCCGACACCCGGAACAGAACACCAGATCGAAGCTGATGTTGTGGTTATAGCTGTCGGAACATCGCCCAATCCTCTTGTCCCGCGCACAACGAAGGGGCTTGAGGTCTCAAAGCACGGCACTGTGATCGCAAAAGAGGACGGTGCAACCACAAAAGAGGGCGTGTATGCTGGCGGCGATGCTGTGACAGGCTCGGCGACCGTGATAAGCGCTATGGGAGCAGGGAAGAAGGCGGCAAGGGCGATAGATGCATATTTGAAAGGGAAATAATTTCTCAATTTCCCTTCCGTTTTTTTGGCTTGATTACTTCAATCTCTGTGTTCTCTGTGTCTCGGTGGCAAGTTTTTTCTGAATCCCTAATTGTAACCTCTGTGTTCTCTGTGCCTCCGTGGCAAACATAATCAGAAGCCACAGAGACGCAGAGGCACAGAGACCTTCAAGCTAAGGCAGAGAGCTTTTTTGAAATATTTCTTTGCGTCTCCGTGCCTCCGTGGCGATTTTTTTATATAGGTCCTGAAATTTAGAACACTACTGGGCTAGCAAAATAGGTTTTTACTATCCTGCCGATCCTGTTTTTCAGTCTAATTAATGGATGAGCCCGCAGGGCAGCAAAAAACTAAATACAATCTGCTACAATGCTCAATCATGATATCCGATGCCAACCTCAAACTCCTGCAAGAAAAAGCTAAAAAACTTGGAGCTAACGAAGCAATATTGATCCCTGCAAAGAGCATTGTGGTTGAGAACAGAACTATTCTGAAATGTATTTTTGGGTGCAATGGATGGGGCAGTCGTGTCTGTCCTCCGTTCATACCCACAGTTGATGAGTTCAGGAAAATGCTGGCAGAATACCAGTGGGCTCTGCTTGTTGACTGGAAGTCCGAAAATATACTCTCCAGGGAAGTAAGCGAGAACTTCGTTAAATATGGCGTGTCTTCTCCCAAGAATAATGAACTAAAGGAAAAATATCAACAGGCTTTAAAAACAGTAATAAGAGAAAGAAAAGAAAGAATACAGCCAGGAAGTCTTGAACTTGAGAAGCTTGCGTGGGTTCTTGGTTATAATACCGCCCTTGCCACTGTCCCCGGAATGTGCACATGGTGCGCAAATAGTGACTATTCAGAGGTTAACTGCGCCCGTTTTAAAGATGAGTGCCATCACCCTACTATTCGCAGACCATGTATAATGGGATTGGGTATAAGGCTCGATAAAACACTTGAAAAACTGGACATCCCGCTGCCAAATTTTCCGATAGAGAATGGTACCCCAAAACAGTATACGCTTATATTCTTAGACTGATGCTGTTCCTTAAAAATATTGACATCGAAGCAGTAGTTGGTAAGGCGCAAAGCGATGTCAAAGAAACTTTCAAGTCCTATTTCTGAATTTTTGATTTCATCAGGAGATATACTATCGCAGTCAAGACCACGAGTAAGACCAGTATAAGAAACAGGCCTACCGGCTTCTGAGACGACACCGACTCAGCAATAATTGTTACTGTAGGAGAGACCGCAGATTGTGTTACCATCTCTGGTGAAGTTCGCAATAGTTCTGCGTGTGTTCCCACTATAGCGAAACTTCCGAACCCACCGGTATATGCCTTATAGGTGCCCGGACCTATCTTCTCGGTTTTCAGGTCTACCCATGAGTCTTTTAACATCAAAAGCTTGACAGGTTGATTATTTTTCTCATCAGGCACGCTGAATACTACATATGGAGCCTCTATTTTTGAAGAGCCACCATATTCCGGTGCGCCGACCCAGACATTGAAATATATGGCGCCGGGAACATCTGATGTAGCCCGTGTCGGTCTTCCTTTAAGAAGCTCCGCCCTTGCCATTACACATTCTCCGTCTGTCCTGGCAGTAAATCCGGCTCCTTTTACAACATCCAGCTTTGTAAACCTGTACTCGATTGCGCCTGTTGATACCTGTATCTCTTTGCTTTCATATTGTTTAATATTGGTTAGATTCTCTCTGGTTATTGCACCTCCTCCGCATCCACTACTTTCACCCCCGCCGTCTGGAGCATTTGCCGACGTAGACGAAGTTGTACCAGAGGTGGTAGTGGAGTCCGGGACAGGAGTTGAGTCCACAGGTGAAGTTGATGTTGCAGTTGGGGTTGAAGCAGGATTGGGTGAGGATGTTGCAGTAGAAGTTGGAGTTGCAGTGGAGGTTGGAGTATCAGTGGAAGTTGGATCAGAATATGACCTGTCCACAGCGTCTGCATTGGCACTTGAGCCAGATCCTGCTGTTGCATCGCCGCCTGCCGCATCTTGATTGTTATTGTTCTGCAGGTGACCGCTGTCTTGCTGGGTCTGGGCCGCCGAGCTGGTTGCCTCGTTGGTTCCTGGCATATCAATATTGAGTTCCCTGGTAATATCGAGGTTTGCCATTGCCGGTATTGCCATTCCGATTACTGCTGATACTAACAGTAATACTATCAATGCTTTCTTCATATTTTTCCTCCCTTTTCGCCGTTTCTCTCCGCATTGCTTTTCCAGTATCTTCTGGACATACAGCTCCCGGTGGATTATTCGGAGATTTCTAAATCGTGGTACAAACAGTTAATAATATTATTATCTTAAAAAACATTAAGAAGTGTGAGGATATTGCGTGACTATGTAGTGTCGCTACATAGAAAGGATACATATAGAGACAATACATATACACTGTACATAGCAAAGGATACTTCCTGCACAAGGGGGTTTGAACCTGTGAATGGTACATACTGCTTGATGGGAATTATTACCTTCAAAGTTCAGGAAAGGGCATTTGTATAGGAACATACAGCATGCGCCAGTGTTAGCGATGCCTCGGATTCGTCCGACCGTGGTCACTGATGCTGATCGATACCTTGACCCTTTTCCGTCAAATCCTCTCTTTCACCTTCTCAAAAATCCCCTTACTCCTTTTCTCCCCGCTTACCTCGGCAAACTCCCTCAAAAGCTGCTTCTGCCTATCAGTCAGCTTCGTCGGGACAGCCACCTTTATCCTCACAAGCTGGTCGCCCTTCCCCGGCATATGAAGACCCGGAATGCCTTTGCCTTTAAGGCGGAACACCTGCCCGTTCTGGGTTCCGGACGGGATTTTCATCTCTATCTTGCCGTCCAGGGTAGGCACGATTATCTCATCCCCCAGCGCAGCCTGCGTAAAGCTGACAGTGGCTTCCATTATTAAATTATTATCCTCGCGGGTGAAAACTGGATGGGGTTTGACATATATTTCAACGTAAAGGTCTCCCGTAGGCCCGCCCTTTTCCCCTGCTTCGCCTTCCCCCGGCACCCTGAGCCTTGAGCCTGTATCAACACCGGGCGGGATTTTCACTTCTATCTTGCGCCTCTTCTGGACAACGCCCGATCCGTGGCACGTTGGGCATGGGGAATCTATTATTTCTCCCCGTCCCTTGCATGTACCGCATGTGGTCGTGGTCATGAACCTGCCAAAGGGCGTGTTCTGTGTCCTGCTCACCTGACCGCTGCCGTGGCAAGTGGGGCATGTCTTGGGCGAGGTTCCGGGCTTTGCTCCACTTCCTCCGCATGTGTCGCAGGCTTCTGTCCTGGGGACTTCAAGCTCAACGGTTTTCCCGAATGCGGCATCCTGCAGGTCTATAGCCAGCTCATAGAGGAGGTCTGACCCGCGCCTCGGTCCCTCCCGCCGTCCCTCGCCGCCGAAGAATACATCAAAAATGCTCCCCCCTCTTCCCCTGCCAAAGCCGCCGCCAAACCCACCAATCCCGAAATCCCTGAGAATATCCTCGATGTCCGGTGCTGCGCCCCTGAAGATATCCTCCTGCGAGTATCTCATATCGATGCCCGCATGACCGAACTGGTCATACTGCTGCCGCTTATTCTGGTCGGATAGTACTGCGTAAGCCTCGGATAGTTCCTTGAACTTCTCCTCCGCATCAGGAGCTTTGTTCCTGTCGGGATGGTACTCCATCGCCAGTTTGCGGTATGCTTTTTTAATATCATCTGGCGATGCTTTTTTATCTACACCAAGAATCTCGTAATAGTCGCGTTTAGTAGCCATATGTAGGAAGTTATTACAACTCTGAGATACTTTAATTTTGGCTATGGACTTTAATTAACTGTAACCAATGCTATAAAATTATCCGATAGTTATTTCTGAAGCTATTATCATGAAGTCGGTGCAAAACCATATGCCCAAAATTTCAATTCTCGGTATTGAAGGAACAGCCTGGAACCTGAGCGCCGCTATTGTTGATGAAGATGACGTGATAGCTGAGACGACAGCAACATATAAGCCCCCTACAGGGGGAATACACCCGCGTGAAGCTGCGCAGCATCATGCAAACCACATAAATGAAGTGGTCAGGGAAACCTTAAGGAAAGGCGGAAGGAACATAGACGCGGTTGCTTTTTCCCAGGGACCGGGGCTTGGACCGTGTCTTCGCACCGTAGCAACAGCAGCACGGGCTCTTGCATTATCCCTCGGTATCCCCCTTGTCGGGGTCAACCACTGCATAGCACATATCGAAGTTGGACGATGGAAAACCCCGGCGAAAGACCCCGTCACCCTGTACGTGAGCGGCGCAAATTCGCAGGTTTTAGCTTACAGGACCGGATACTACAGGGTTTTCGGTGAGACGCTTGATATCGGGATTGGTAACGCTTTTGATAAGTTCGCAAGGTCGGTAGGATTGCCGCACCCCGGAGGTCCGAAAGTGGAGGAACTGGCAAAGCAGGCTTCACGCTATATTCCTCTTCCCTATACTGTAAAGGGCATGGACTTTTCTTTTTCAGGTCTTACGACCGCTGCCCAGGAGAGCGTAAAAAAGCATACGCTACCTGATGTGTGCCATTCATTCCAGGAAACCGCTTTTGCAATGCTTGTAGAAGTTACAGAGAGGGCTGTCGCACATACAGGAAAGAGCGAAGTTCTCCTCGCGGGCGGCGTGGGTGCGAATGCGCGCCTCCGTGAGATGCTGAAGCTCATGTGCGAAGACAGGGGTATCGAATTCTATGTGCCTGAGAAGCGTTTCATGGGCGATAACGGCGCGATGATAGCGTATCTTGGGCTTTTGATGTATAAAGCAGGGTACAGGACACCTGTTCCGGATTCCAGGGTAAATCCGAACTACAGGCCTGATGATGTGGAGGTAAAATGGCTGTGATCGCAAGCGGAGCTGAGGCTGTGATATGCCTGGAAGGGGATACGATAATCAAAACGAGGATACAGAAGCGGTACAGGCTGAAAGAGATAGACGAGAATTTGCGGCGGGAGAGGACGAGGACTGAGGCAAGGCTGATATCAGAGGCGCGGCGGTGCGGCGTTCCAACACCGATAATAAGAGATGTTGTTGATTTTGAAATAAGGATGGAATATATCAACGGGATTGCATTGAAAAATATTATAACCCCTGAGCTTAGCGAACGGACAGGAGAACTTGTCGGAAGGCTTCACACATGCGGGATAGTACACGGCGACCTTACCACGTCGAACATTTTATTTAAAGATGAAAAGCTGTTCCTGATAGATTTCGGTCTTGCGTATCTTGATAAGTCCGTGGAGGCAAGAGGAGTAGATATACACGTCCTTTTCCAGACATATGAGAGCACACATGAGAACCACGAGGAACTCATCGAAGCTTTTAAAAAGGGATATAGCAGGACGTTCAGAGATGCGGAAGAAGTGATTGAAAGGGTAAAAGAGATAGAAGCCAGGGGACGGTACGCATGAAAAAAAGGCGGGACAGAAAAGCAATGCTTACCTGTCCGCATACAAACATATTAAATTAGTACCCGCCTCCACCTCCGCCGCCTCCGCCACCAGTGTAGAGGGGAACAATTGTTATCTGGTATTCAGGTGAGTAAACATCTGTGCCATCAACTACGGCATGAGCCCTGAAATAAACCGGACCTCCGCCTGCAGGAGCCTTCAAGTCAGCGCTGAACGTCTTAGGGGTATTACCCGTCTGGACCGCGCTGCTCCTGGGATAATCCGTCATGTTCATACCGCCACTGTTAAAGCCCCAGATTATCGAGGTATTGCTGATAATGCCTGGGGTGCCGCCCAATACCTCCCACTTGATCGTGAAGTTTGCCTCTCCCTGCACGCTTGCGGGGTAAGATGTCGCATTGATTGTTGCCGTGGTGGCTGCGACAGTTACATTGGTTGTGGGTGTGGACGTGATTGCTGGAATTGGCGTTGCTGTTGGCATGGGCGTTTCTGTAGATACTGCTGTAGGTGTTTCTGTAGATGTTGCTGTAGGTGTGGGTGTCGATGTTGGCGTAGGACTCATACATCCCGAAACTAACAGCAATGAAGAAACAGCTACAATTAATACTATTATTTTGTTCATACTAACCTCCTGTATTATGTTCATGAAGAGATAGTATTTAATACTATCTTTTTGGGGGGGTACTGCAAGTATTTATTTATTAAAAAGGCATCTTGGAAATATGAAAATGAACGCAAAGATCAAAGCCGAGCTCATCTCCATCGGAGCGATCGATATCGACACCTCGCTTCTGGGCAGGTTCACCATTCCCACGGCTGGACCGGGCGCAGGAGGCAAGGCTTTCTTTTTCAGGTCGGGTAAGCACAGGGTAAGGCTGGTCGTGGACGAAGGCTCGCCATTGCGTGCTGTAAAAGATAACGGCGACATAGTGATATTAAAAGGCGGGAAAGAGCTTGTGAGGGGTACTATCGAGGAAGAACTCATCCACTGTCCGGAACAGGCGTATATCACGATGAGCGAGCGCTGCATCTACGATTGCAAGTTCTGTCCTGTCCCGAAACTAAAGGGTAAAGTAAAATCTACAGAGGAACTGCTGAAATTAGTCGAAGAGGCATACAATCTCGGCAAGATGAAAGGTATCTCGATAACGTCAGGGGTTGAGGTATCGCCTGAGAAAGAAGTGGAAAGGGCGGTCGAACTCGTTAAAGCATTGAAGAAATACAACGTACCCATAGGCGTATCTGTGTACCCGACCAAAGACTCATCACGGTTATTGAAAGAGGCCGGAGCCAGCGAGATAAAGTACAACGTCGAGACGATGGACAGGGAAATCTACAATAAATACTGCAAAAAACCGCCCCTTGATTTCACACTTGCATGCCTGAAAGATGCTGTCCGGATATTCGGTAAAAATAACGTATTCACGAACTTTATCGTCGGGCTTGGCGAGACAGATGAAACTGTTGAAAAATACTACGAGGAGCTTGCAAAGATGGGCGTGATCCCCGTACTCAGGGCTGTAGGAGTCCATCCCCTCCGGTTCGGAGAGCTTGAAGCCGAGCGCCCCACAAAGGAAAGGCTGCTGAAACTTGCAGAAATGGCGCGCCGGATACTGGACAAATATGGGCTTGATGCAAGCGTGGCAAAGACCATGTGTTTACCCTGCACGGGATGCGATCTGAACCCGCATATTGATCTATGAGCTTATGAGAAAATTCACCGCAAAGCACGCAAAGGGCGCGAAGAAACCACAACTTTGCGTTCTTTGCGCCCTTTGCGGTGTATAATTTTATGTTATGATTTCCGAACTTAAAATTTCCCGGCATGATATAGAGATTATACAGGCTGAGCTTGAAGCAAACAAACCCTATGAAGCCTGCGGGGTGCTGATTGGGATAATAGACGGCAACGCGGCGCTTGTAGAGAAAGCCCTGCCTGTAACTAATTCAAAGCGCACCAGGAGAAGTTTTGAGCTTGACCCGAAAGAGCATTATGATGCATGGAACGAAGCCGAAAGGAGCGGCAAAGAAATAGTAGGGATATATCATACCCATCCGGTCTCGTCAGCCGTTCCTTCACTATGGGACAGGGAAACGATGGAGAACGCCCCATCGGTGTGGCTTATTGCGGGAGCGGATGGAATGAGAGCGTATATGTGGGAAAATGGGGTAAAGGCTGTGAAAATAACGGAATATTGATAGCAAATTCAGATAGCATCCGCAGTAGGATTGGGAATTAATCTACATAACATGTAATATACATTTGATGTATACTGCTGTTTTAATCAAGTATTTTGTAGAGGGAAACTATTTAAATTAGTTTCCCTATAGATAATACAATGATAAAACGGAACATCTGGATAAGGGTAATAAAAGATTTCTACGAATTCAAACTACCGGAGATGGTAGAGAGGGACATCCAGATATCAGAACTTCCTATAAAAAGAGCAATAACAATAATCGGTCCGAGAAGAGCGGGCAAAACATACCTTATGTTCCAGGTCATGAAAAGTCTACTTGATAAAAATATAGAACGAAAAAGAATTCTTTATATCAACATTGAAAGCGATCTGCTTATCGGCTGCGAGATTTCTGATTTGAGACATATGCTTGAGCTTTATTATGAGATTTACCCTGAAAATAAAAACGAGAAGGTGTATTTATTCCTTGATGAAATCCAGGTTGTTTCAGGGTGGGAAAAATTTGTTCGCGCCGTAATCGACAGCGAGAACATCCAAGTGTATGTCAGCGGCTCCTCCTCAAAGCTTCTCTCAAAAGAAATAGCCACCGGTTTAAGAGGAAGAACAATTACCTATTACGTTTATCCTTTCAGTTTCAGGGAATTTTTGAGAGCAAAAGGATTCAAAATGGAGAGATATCTCTCCTCGTCGCAGAAAGCCCTTCTTCTTAATTTCCTTGATAAATTCTTGAAAGGGAGTTATCCTGAAGCAGTGTTTTTTGAAGAAGAAAAAGAGAAAATCCTGAGAGAAATAATAGACGTTACTATTTACAGGGATGTGGTTGAGCGGTTCAAGGTGAAAAATATCAAGGTTCTAAAGTTGCTCCTGAAAAACCTGATAGCTTCTACTTATTTCTCAGTTCACGGGTTTTACAACTATCTCAAGTCCCTTGGAATAAAAGTCGGCAAAACCACACTCTACAGCTATATCGATAATTTTTCAGATGCAATGGTCCTATTTACTCTTAGAAGATACTCTGAATCCTATAAAAAGAAAGAGCAGACAATCCCAAAACCTTATTTTGTTGATAATGGCTTGCTGGTCATTAACGGAATTGAGAGCAAGGGAAGGCTTATGGAAAATGCGGTCTTTTTAGAGCTTGTCAGGAGAGGCTTTACTACAGAAAATGACCTGTTTTATTTTGATTCGCAAAAAGAGGTGGATTTTGTTTTGAAAGATGGCGGCAAAATTACCCGCTTGATACAGGTATGCTATGATATTGATGATTTCAACACGAAAGAACGAGAGTTAAGCGCGTTAGTAAGAGCCGGGGAAGAATTGAAATGCAGCGATATGGTTGTGATAACTTATGACTATGAGGATGTGGAGGAATATAAAGGCTGGGAGATTAAATTTGTGCCGCTGTGGAAGTGGCTGATTGGGTAAAGTCTGTGAAAATAATGGATTACTGACGTTGCTGAGGGGATTATGAGCGTTGAAGTCTTTTGAACAGGGGAACTAATCAAAATAGTTTCCTTCCTGAAAGGGCTGTTAATCTACCCCCATCATCGCCCTCTCCAGCCCCTCCATCGCAATCTTGTTAAACTTCCCGGCTTTCTCCTCTGTCATCCCCTCTGAAAACACCCTGACCTTGGGCTCAGTCCCGCTGGCTCTCACAAGGAACCATCCGTTCGGGTAATCCACACGCACGCCGTCCATATCCGTGATTCTCTTATAATCCTGCGGTATCTCCTGTTTCAGCCTGTCCATCAGCGCGTTTACGTCTGTACCTGCTGGCAGCGTTTTTGCACCTTTTATCTGGTGATATCTTGGATATGAAGCAACAAGCTCGGATAAACTCATCCCTTCCTTTGACAGTATCCCAGCCATCACCCCTGCCAGCATCGGACCCTCGCGGCTCCACTCAAGCAGCACGGAACCGTGCTCCTCAAGCCCGACCTGCGCACCGCACATAAGCTTTGCCTGCGCAAGATACGGTTCGCCGACCGGGGTGTAAATGACCTCTGCGCCTAGAGATTTTGCAACATATTCTATGATATTGGAGAACGCGATCGTCACCGCTATTTTCTTATCCTTGTCCTTGCTCTGCCGCAGTACATGGTCAGCGATTATCGCCGCGGAAACATCTCCCTGGACAAACTTTCCGTTCTCGTCTACAAACGCTGTCCTGTCTCCGTCGCCGTCGTGAGCAACTCCCATGTCTGCATTTTCGGAGATCACAAGCTTTTTGAGCTTTTCAAGGTTCGCGTCTGTAGGTTCAGGATTTCTCTCCCTGAACATGCCGTCGTATTTGCAGTTGAACCTCACAACTTTGTACCCCATTCTCTCAAGGGTTTCAGGCGTCACTGATGATGCAGAGCCGCCGCCGCCATCGACTACTATTTTCAATGGCGTAGTGGGGAAGAGTTTTTTGACGTACTGAACTATGTGGATGCGGTATCTCTCGCTTGCGCCGCTATCTGACAGCTTTTTTCCTGTTTTAGCAGCCTTCCTGAATTCACCGAAGTAAATTTTCTCAAGCACAAGGTCTTCCTCAGGCGAAAAGCCCCTTCCGAGCTTGCTCAGGCACTTTACGCCATTATACTCTGGAGGGTTATGCGAAGCCGTTATCATCACACCTGCATCCGCCTGTCTCCCTACTTCCAGGGAAAGTGTGTTTGGCGTAATTATCCCCAGCGTTAATACATTGCAGCCATTCTCAATGACTCCATTGACCAGCGCCTCTTCCAGCATATCAGAGGATATCCTGGGGTCTTTTCCTATCGCAACTGTTTTACCCTCACCAAGATACACCGCTAATGCTGCACCCACGCGCTTTACTTTATCGGCTCCGATCCCTTCGTTCACAACACCGCGAAAACCGAAAGTCCCGAAGAGTTTTTTCTGTCTGCGGATGTTCTTATAATCCTCGTATTTTTGGGTGAACTTCTCACAAGGCATAGCACTTGAATAGGTTTTAAATGTATTAAAGATAACTAAAATAATTTGTTGACTAAAGCATAATTCAGCAGTAGACGGGCTAAAACTGATATGACATCTATAACCATCTATTCGAAAAAAGATTGCCATCTGTGCGACATCGCCAAAGAAACGCTTCTAAAAGTCCGGCAGGAGCTGCCATTCTCACTGAACGAAATAGATATCGAGAAAGACAAAACAACTTTTGAAAAATACAAATATCTTATACCTGTGATCGAGATCGATGGCGAAAAAGCCTTCAACTACAAAGTAGACGAGAATGAACTTAAAAAAATCCTCAAACTGAAGTCTCAACCTCGATAAACATGGGTACGATGCTTATCAATCCGCCAAGACCAAAAAGGGCAAGGGCAATAAAGTAATTGCCCTTTGATACATTATCTATGCCGACTGCCAGCAGTATCAGTCCCAGTATCTTAGATATTGCATCTACTCTTTCATATTTTGTTTTTGATAGTTTCATTCTCCGTGAACAATGCCGTAATATGTGAGAACCAGTACGGCAATGAGGGCTATAACACCCAAGGCAACTGCTATCTTCCTCTTCCTTAATTCCGTCGACGGGTTCCGGTCAATGAACGGTACAAGTATCAGAAGACCATACCAGAGCACCATTGGCACGGTTACGCCAATGACCTTTGCAGGTATAGGCCCGATATCGTATGTCCAGAATTTCAGGAATCCGAAAACATACAGGAAATACCATTCAGGATATATCGGAGTCGGTGTAGTGAACGGGTCTGCAGGCTGAAGCAGCCCTGCAGGATAGAGAGAAGCCAGCAATATAAGGCTTCCCGCAATAAGGCACATCACAACTACTTCCCGGAGCAGGAAATGCGGGAAGAAGGGAAGTCCGGTTACCCTTACAGGCTCCCGTTCTTTTTCCTCGACAGCTTCCTCGCGTTCGATTTCTATTAATGCCATATTAGAGCCTCCCTGAAATACCCTGTATCCTGACCATCAGGAAATGCAATCCGAGAAGAGTTATTATCGCTGCTGGCAGGATCAATACATGGATAGCAAAGAACCTTGTCATCGTTTCAGCGCCGATATCGTTCCCTCCCACCAGGATCAGGGAAATATATCCTCCTATGATCGGTATTGACCCGGCTATGCCTGTTCCTATTTTCGTAGCCCAGAGTGCAAGCTGGTCCCACGGGAGCAGATAGCCTGAGAAACCGAAGGTAGTGACGGTCAAAAGCAAGAATATGCCTACAACCCAGTTCAACTCTCGCGGCTTCTTATAGGCACCCATAAAGTAAATACGGATCATATGGAGCATCACTGCCGCGATCATGGTATTTGCTGCCCAGTGGTGAATGCTCCGTATAAGGCTTCCCAGAGGAACCGCTGTCATTATATTCTGAACGCTCTTATATGCTTCATCCGGAGTGGGCTTGTAGTAAAATGCCAGGAACATTCCTGTAACAACAAGGATAAGGAAACACAGGAATGCAGTTCCGCCGAGGCAGTATAGCGGATTGGAAACCACATTCACAGGGGCAGGATGTTTAACTATCGGCGGCAGAAGTTCTCCCAGCTTGAACCTGTCATCAAGCCATTTGTAAATCTTTTCATATAAAGTCATGATTATTACCTCACGCTGCTCCCGCATAGAACGAGATGGACTTAACGTAGTTCGGGTCTTTCCAACTAAGTGCATATACTGCACCTTCTCTCACCGCGATATTAATAGCCGGTAAAGGAGATGGCGGAGGTCCTGAGAGTACCGCCCCGGTGTTTGGATCGTACTTACCTATATGGCAGGGGCAATAGATTACGTTCTCATCAGGTTTCCAGTACGCTATGCATCCGAGGTGCGTGCATACAGCCCCGAATGCCCTGAAGCCGGCAGGAGTATGTAACAGCACCGCAGCCTTGGTATTGAACGTGAACTTTTTAGCACTTCCTGTTGGCACTTCATCTACAGTGGCTATTTTTACTTCGCTCGTTCCGCCTGCAGCCTGGGTTTGCGGCCACAGGTATTTCAATAGCGCTGCCACCAGACCGGACGCTAAAAATAACGCAACCAATCCGATTAAAATTTCTGTGAGCTTTCTTCTTGTGATAGTTAGAGTAATTTTATCAGCCATGTTCTCACTCCAGAGTGGTTACGTATTCATCCTGAAGCAATCCCTTTACATATAGATACAGGACAGCCGCCATTATAAACAGAAGATATGCTAATAACTTCCCGATACTTTCTATGAACGGTTCCGTGGATGCCGCTTTCGGATCGCTGAATATGATCTTCCAGATAATCGTACCTGTTATCCCTGCAGCAGCAAGCGTCAATAAAACTATTAGAGCAAATGCGACCTGTGATAAGATACCTTCTTTCTCGTGCCCATGCTCAATTTTCTCGATGTGCATATGTTCACCTCATAATCGTATAACGTAGACCACTAAAAGTATTAAAAAAATAGTCGCCATCGCACGCAGACCTACATCCCATGTGTTCATATGGACACCGATCTCTACCTCAGTTGTAGGTTCAGGGGTAGGAGACACCTTAGGCGCCGCGACAAAGCCTTCAAAAGAATGGTTATGGGTTCCGTAATAAACGCCTACATCATTCAGCTGAGGTGGTCCCTGGGCCGAATGACAGTACGGGCAGTTGCGGCTCTCTTTAACAGCATACTCAGGTCTTGCCGAAGAAAGAGATGGCGCATATATCATAAGCACTACTGCAAGCAGTAAAATAATTTGATGTATACATTTCTTTGTCATACTATTTACACCTCATTATCTTCTGCGCAATAAAATGTACAGGGCAATTATCCCGGTCAGTGATAGTACCACGCCAAATCCCGGGGTCGATGGTTTTGCCGCCGGCATACCGACATCTGTCTGTGCCTGCTGGGTAGCCTTGATCCCGCTGTCAGTTACATTATTAAAGTTCGAAAGGTCAAAGCTGTGCCATAATACCGGCAGGCTGTCACGGATGGAGACTGCTTTATCGAGATCTTTCTGTGCAGCCGATACATCCTTTCCCTGCTGTTTTGCGCTTCTGATGGCATCATCCGCCTTTTGTATTTCACCCTTCAGGTTATCCGCACTTTGCAGCGCTGCAATTGCCTTATCCGGCGCATCTGATGGAGCAACTCCCATATTGATATTATGGCACTGGCTGCATAAGCCCTGGAACTGGCTGACGTTCAGGATCTTGAATTCATGAGGCATATGGCAGGTATCGCATGCCGGAGCCTGTCTGAGTGCCTTTAATTTCTGATAATGTGCTGAGTTCTTAAAGTTATTCAATTCATCAGTATGGCATTTTCCACAGGTTTCAGGCACGTTCCTGTAAAAGACTGTGCTATTGGGGTCAGAATCCAGCAGAACACCAACGTGCGCCTTATCTTTATCATTAGATGCCGGATTGCCGCCATGGCAGTTATCGCATGTAACATTGAACAGGGCATGTTTGGAATTCGTCCACTGCTCATAATTACTTTTTGCAAACTTACTCAGGGTAGCTGTGTGGCATTCAAGAGAGCAGGGTATATTCCGTGCCAGATGCTGAAGTCTTATCTGGTTGAACTGCTGCTCGGTCTCATTGAACGCAGAAAGTTTCTCATGACAATTAAGGCATGAGTTATCTGCCAACACGCCTGGTATAACGAAAACCGCGAACAATAACATAAAAACAAATAAAATTAATTTATTCTGGTGCATTATATCGCTTCCTCATTTACATTAATCGATGCTGCATAACATAAAATCTTCGCCATAACCCTCCTAACGTCTCTTTATGAGATATACAGCAAGCAGGCCTGCCAGAAGCATGAATCCTTCAAATCCCGGGGATTTTTGGGGCGCAGGAGTTGCCGTGTTCTCTTCCAGTGATTTTTCTGCCTTCTGGGTGTTTGCAACCCCACGCTGGACTTCGGTATCAAAGTAGGTCAGGTTAAATCTATGCCATACCGAGGGAATATTTTTCATGATCGTTCGTGCAGAGTCCAGTTCCGCCTCGGCCCCGGTTACGTCCTGGCCAGATGCTTTTGCAGTTATTATCGCACTTCTGGCTTTTGAAAACTCTACCTGCAATTCATTTACAGATGATAATGCATTTGCTGCCCTTTTCGGGACAGACGGGTCGATACCTGTTATGTTGTTATGGCAGTTGCTGCAGAAATCTTCTATTTCCGATGCGGTCAGTACGCGCACACTGTGTGCCTGATGGCATGTGATACATGCAGGCGCAGGTCCCTCCTCACCGGATTCCAGTTTCTTAAAATGCAGCGAACTCTTGAACTCTGCAAGCTGGGATTCATGGCATTTTCCGCACGTTTCAGGAGTGTTGGCACGCGCTATGCTGTTATTTGAAAGACCTACATGCGCCTCTGTCTTTGTAGATGCTAACTGGTTCCCTCCATGGCATTTTTCACATGTTACATTAAAAAGAGCATGCGTAGATATGGACCACAGGGCATAACTGCTGGCCGTTGATTTATTTAGTTTATCCTCATGGCAAACTATTGAGCAGGAAATGCCGCTCTCAAGATGCTTTATGCGTATATCGATAAATTGTCTCTGTTCTTCTGTCGAAAAAAGCAATCTGCGATGGCAATCTGCGCATGAGTTATTGGGTAACTGCGGGGTGGCTGCCACTGCGGATTGTACCAGCAACTGCAGTGCTGATACAGATAGTAATACAAAAACTATTCCTATAGTAATCTTTGAAACGTTTTTCAATCTCATACGTTACTCCTGTTTATCCTATCATTATTAATCATTATAGATGCAACGATTATTAATCATTAGAGATAAGCAGATACTTAAACTTATCCTTTCCAATAAAATTCCACGCCCCCTATATTACCCCATCAAATACTCGCTCAGCCGCACCCTCCATAAAAGCAGTCTCATCCGTAAGAGATATCACCAGTTCGCCACCTTTTGTATTTACCTTGACCCTGCTGCCTGTCTTCCCGAGCCTGTGCGCCACGGCAGCGCACGCAACAGAGCCTGTGCCGCAGCTTAATGTCTCTGCCTCAACACCCCTCTCATACGTGCGTACGGTGATCTCGTCCCTGGAATTGACCCGCACAAAATTGACATTTGTCCCCTTCGGGAAAACGGGGTCGTAGCGAACCTTCGGCGCTGCGTTAAAAAGTTCAGGGTCATCAAGTGATTCAACAAAAATGACCGCATGGGGAACTCCCGTGTTCACGGCAGATACTTTATATCCGTGCATACCGACCTCAAGGAACTCTCCTGTCCCTTTTGCGGGGATTTTTCCCCTGCTGAACTCAGGTCTTCCCATGTTGACTGTTATCCATGTCCTGCCGTCCAGCCGCGAGCTTATGGAAAGAACTCCTGCAAGAGTCTCAACGGCCGCATTCGCTTTAATATATCCTTTATCAAGGGCATATTTGACAAGGCAACGTATACCGTTACCGCACATTTCCGCTTCCGTCCCGTCAGGATTGAAAATCCGCATCCTGATATCCGCTTTATCCGAGATCCCAAGGTACAGGATTCCGTCCGCACCTATCCCGAAGCGGCGGCCGCAGTATTTTGAAGCGAAGGCCGGCTTTTCATTATCCGGTATGACTTCAGCTTTATACTCATCTATCACAATGAAGTCGTTCCCGTTCCCGTGAAGTTTTGTAAAATGTATCATATCACTTGTTACTTTTTTCTTTCTTTAAAGCCGAGGATATCACCGAGCCTGCTGTCTTCACCACCAGGTATGCCCCGCCCACGATCAATAATGTAGGGGCCGTAACTATGCCTGCTGCCACTGATATGCCCGCTCCTGCAAGCAATGCCATATCATGGTTGGTGAGGAAGCTTGAAACCTTCTCCAGCGTGGAGGACTCGATATCTACAGCATCGGTCTCAAGCACGATCTCCCCTTTCTGGAAGACCTTTATCCAGCCGCTCTCCTCCGAGACCAGGACTGCAGTCGCAGAACTGTCAAATGATGTTATTCCCTTAGCGGCTGCATGTTTTGTCCCGAAGCCGAGAAGGGTCTCGGATTTTAAAATCCTGGAGCCGTATGCGATCAGGCTTCCCTCAGGTGTAAAAATAACAGCCCCATCAAGGGTAGCAAGTTTTTCAATAACGGCATCCATTCCCTTGCTCAGAAGATTGCCTGTGAACTCGATCTGGGGATAGTGCGGCCGGTAGTTGCCTGTGATCTTTGCCCGGTCGGCTATTACAAAGAGAGCACCCTGCTTCTCTTTTGCCAGGCTTTTGGAGATGTTAAGGACCGTACGCATTACCTCGGACCTGACATCAAGTGTTTTTTTCTCTTCTACCATAGTACCATCTTATAAACGCTATATGTTATAAGTTTTGGTTATCCCAATTAAGCATAAATAGTCGTTTGCTGATTCTTACTTATTCCGGAGGACTAATACTTGGACGCTGAAGAAATAATCCACCTGTTGAACGAGGACTTCGTCAGGGAGATAGAAGCCACGCTGATATATGTGCGAAACTCTTTCATCATGCCCCGGTGCGACCCAAGCAGGGTTACCGAGGCTATCTCTGTCGATGAGATGAGGCACATGAACTGGCTTGCTGATCTTATCGTGAAAAGGGGAGGCCAGCCGAGCATGGAGCACAGGGAATTGAATTTCGGCGGAGATGACCTGCGAAGCCAGCTGGAGCTCCAGAGGGACCTTGAAACAGAAGCTATCGAGCGGTACAAAAAACAAATCGGGATGATAGACGACCCTGAAGTTGTTGGGGTATTAAGACATATCCTTGACGAAGAGAAAAGGCACAGGAAAGAGTTCAGGATGAGGCTTGAGAAGTTATAGCCGTTTTTAAAGTTAGCATCCATCGCGACTTGTTGGGATAGTTTGTGTATCTCACCGCAAAGAGCGCAAAGGACACAAAGATTATTGCAGCTATGCTTTGCGCTCTTTGCGTCCTTTGCGGTGATTTAAATTAAATCCGTTTAGTTTGAGCCTCAAAAGGTTGCTGGACATTAAGTTTAGATTATCTTTACTAAATCTCACTCCAAAAGAACCTACGCCAGAAGCACTGATATTATCCCGGTCAGGAAAATCCCGTCAAATGTCCCGGCACCTCCTATCGAAGCTACCGGAGTGCCAAGCTCAGGGATCTTTTCCAGGTTGAGGAGATCGGCGCCGATGAGGCTTCCGAGAGTCCCTGAAATGTATGCGATGATGGGAGCATCCTGGGGTGAGAGCAAAAGCGCCACAGCGGCTGACATAAGCGGCGGGAGAAGCGCAGGAACCGCAATGCCAAGCCCCTTGACCGGGCGCGCTATCATATGGATAAGTATCGACATTACCGTCACGCCGAGCACAACATCAGCCAGATTAGCCCTGAACATAAGGAATCCGGAGATTATTACAGGAATAACGGCTCCTCCAATATTAATCGCTATGACCGTGCGCCGCTTTACCTCAATAGGCGGGATAACATACCTTAACCCGTAAAAATCAATAACTGCTCCTGAGACAATCGGGATCTGTGATTCTATTCTCCTGACAGGAATGTTTATGTGGCTGCCGAGCAGCGATAAAAAAAGTAAAAGTATGGAGTACTCCGGAGGAAATCCCAGCTTCCTGAAAGCGATGCCTATCAGACCCAGGCTTACGAGGAAAAAGAGCGCTATGAGAATCAAAAAGAAAAATGCCAGGAATGATGCGGCGATCCTTGGGTAAAATAGATGGGACTTTTCAGGGTTCACAGATAAAGATTTGTTTAGGAACTAATCAAGATATCGAAAAAAATGAGTTATAACAAAATCTTCAGGCTTGTGTTCGCACCACGCAATCATGACACTCAACTGCGTGATGCGAGTCAAGCCTTATCTCACTGTCTTATTCACGTGTATATGTTGTACTTCCTTAATTCATTGTTTCTTTGTAATCTCTGTCTTAGCTAACTCCTGATATATCGGGTATTAGACTGGATACCGGTCTATTCATGAAATTGTTGTTCATGGAATTCATACCGTTTTCCACAGTTACGACTAGAACCGGAGAACCGCTAGGCACATAACCTCCCTTGAGAGTTTCCGCTACAAGGTACTTGCCTGCCGGGAGATTTTCGAAACTGTAGAAGCCCTGGTCATCCGTGGTAGTTTCCATATTGATACCCGCAGTTTCTGGTACGATACCGGTCAGCTTGATATTCCAGCCTGGCAGACCTTCCTCTCCTGGGTCTTGTTTTCCGTTGCCATTGAGGTCATTTATCTTGAAACCCGAGATGGTGTTTGTTTTTGTTGGTGGTGGAGTCACTGTAACGTGATTTAAGAAATTTACGTCCGTTACATCCTTGTTTTCGATGGTCACATCCTTTGATGTGGCACTGCTGGGAGTAAATCCTGCTTTCATTTCCTCGGTTACTTTGTAGGTACCAGGGACAAGGTTCGTGAACTCATAGAAGCCTGAAGCATCGGTTGATGTACTGGCTATCTGTGTACCTTTGTCATCCAGGAGCATGATACTCCAGTCCTCTATGCCTGTCTCTCCAGGCTCCCATACACCATTGCCATTCGTATCATTTACCTTGAAACCTGAGATGTTAAATGTTGCTGTTGGTGGTGGAGTCACTGTGACCTTGTTTGTGAAATTCACGTTCATTACATCCATGTTTTCGACTGTTACAGGCATGGAGGTAGCATTGGT
>CABMIB010000022.1 GCA_902386135.1 uncultured archaeon | reverse complement strand
TTACAAATTATCGGATGTATCTTAACCCGATGAATGAATTTAAACCACTTGATGAATGGGCTAATGGAGACGCAATAAAATACATACTGAAGCTCCAAAAAACAAGTAAACCCAGCACCGTTGAAGCGGCTAAAATCATAATGAAAGTTTATTTTAAATGGTTACAAAAACCCGATGTAGTAGCCAACATCAAGATAAAAAATATAAAGAATAACCTAAAACGTGAGGATATTCTAACCATTGAAGATATTAATAAACTAATTGAAACAACCGATTCGCATATGTATAAAGCTCTTATTGCCTTGCTGTTTGAAAGTGGGGGTAGGATAGGGGAAATTTTAAAAATCAAGGTTAAAGATATTCAAGAAACCGACAAGGGTATGATAGTCTGTGTTCCACAATTCAAAACAGGTAATGATTATCGGCGTTCGCCGTGTGTTTTTTCAGCACAATATATAAGAAATTACATTACATATTGTGCCTTAAATAAAAATGATACGCTTTTTGATTTATCTGAGGTTGCCGTTTGGAGAGTCCTTAAAAAAATAGGGAAAAATTCAGGAATTGAAAAACCTGTGTCCGCTCATAAATTCAGACATGCACAGGCTACCGATATGGTTATTAGAGGGTATCAGGAAAGCATTATTAAAAAGAAACTTGGATGGACTGGAAGCAGCCGCATGATAGAACGTTATACCCATGTTGCAGACGATGACGTTATTAATACAACACTCGAAAAAGCCACCGGAGCTGTAGGAGGAAAGCCATTAACTACATTGAAACAACCTGAAGCGGTTAAAATTACTGAATATTCTTTACAGTTATCGAAGCTCAATGAGGAGAATGAAGAACTACGGAAGCGATTGGAGGAAGGAGAAAAAAGAATGGAAAAGAACCAGATGGAATTAACAGGTACTATATTGCAGATGAAAACGATGATGGAATTTATACAGGATAGCAACCCAGGAATAAAAATAACTGAAAAAGGTGTAACGATTAATGACCCTAATGCAATTAAAGCATGGGAAGAACATATGAAAAAAGAAGAGAAAGACAGAGAAGAGAAAAACCGTAAGCAATTGGAATGGATGAAACAAAATCAACCAGAGTTGTATGAAAGAATGATGTCTGATACTTGTAGTCACAAAAACCTGAATCTAAACCTTATAGAAACTGGGACGACCCTAAAATGCCCAGACTGTGGAAAACTAATACAGAAAGGGATACCGCTGCGAAAGAACCCCGGTGATGAACACTAAAAATTTTACTTGTTTTTATTTAATTCTTGAATTTTGTTTTCTAATTTTTTAATACGACTATCTAAAGCCCATGTAATAAAAAATATTGATATGAATAATATTATTACTATAACAATTAAAGCAGGATAAGTTACAGCTTTATCGAAATCAAATACATATACTACCATATGCACCTCTTAAATACGATTTATAAAATAAATACTCAGTGATTAGAGATAAAACTATCTATTCCGCATCAATAACCATCCGATTTTGACAGTATAAATAAGCCTAATGAAGCATGCCTAATATAAAACACAACTTTCATGCGGTTAGCCAACGTAAAGGAGAGTATGAGCAGTCTACTTGATTTATTTGGAAAGGACATTTATTGTTATTACTGTGGGAAAGAAATCGCTAACTATCAAGCCCTACACGCCCATCTAAGGTGGTGTAAAGAAAGAAAGGAACATTTCAGTAATCAGCCTACCCATACCAAGCTCAAATGCTGGGTCAGTGGCGTGTTAAAAAAATGTATAGGATAATGAATATATGGATTATTAAAATTTAAGCATTTATACCTATAAATTAATGTTTTTCTTTTAATTTTTTTCCTGGTAATTCTTTTTCGACTTCGTTATAAAGCTGTTCAAGTTGCCAAAGCAAATACAACCGTTTAGCAATCCAACGTGCGATATATTTTTCAGGCTTCATATAATCTCTTCGTAGATAATAGGAATATCGCCTAAAAGGATGATAAACCGCCGACCGTCATACCTATAAATTGTACCTTCATCATCCAGCGCCTTATTTATAAAGTTATCGAACACAGGGGTTTTCATAGGGATATGAAAAACCCCTTCAGGTATGTTGATTCTTTCAACGTCAAATATATTAAATTTATTTATATTTTTCTTTTTTCTTGACTTATAGGAAACTATAAGTGCAGATCATTATTATTTGGAGTCGTACTGATGATAGTCTATAGATTATATGAAGCACTTACATTGGATTAAGAAGTTTAGTTCTTGGGTTAACTCTGGCGCGATAGCGATAAAATCAAAAATCCCTAATGCATGGACATGGCAATCGTGGGTTAACTTAGGTACAATAGCAGCAATACCTGCTTTAATTCTCTCTGTATATACTTTCATTCTTCTTTATTATGAACCCGGAACAATTGAAATTAACATGCCTGATGAGATTGCTTTAAATTTAAACCAATCTCCAGGTATTCAAGTCTATGCTACTTTTTCAAATGATGGTTCACCAAGTACGTGGAAAATAATTAGAAATATTAATGCCAGAGGTTGGATACACCGCAAAGGTAAACCAGATGAAGAGATTAAATTTGATTGGAAATATGTATATCGTTTCGTCGGTATAGAAGATTATGAGCATAATTATATAAAACCGAACGAAACAATTTCTAATGATACTAATTTCTTTACTATATTTGAAAGCGCAAAAGCTCCATTTACTGTGCCAGGAAAAGGAACAGTATCCAAGCTGCTTGTATTTAAATCATATTCGGGAGGGTTCAATTTCTCAGAGCCGTTCACTTTTGAAGTCGAGATAGAAGGCACTACAATGGACAATAATATATACAAGTCACCAAAAATTTCCTACTATGGTAATAATGTAGATGCTGTGACAATCACTACCCGAACAATTTATGGATGGTTGCACAGAGAATGATGTATAGTTTATTTGACAACTTATGTTAATATAGGTTATTTTTTTAACTTATGGGAAAGTATAAACGCATACCTGTTTTAACTGATATCTTTTTGAAAGTATGAGCTACCACACATTTTTTTAACATATTTATTCAACCTCTCAATTTTATTTAAATTTTTATCTAACCTGACCATAACGGCATAATGGGTTATAATCGGGTAAAAAGCCTGACGGCACACTACGTTTTTTATTTTTTTCAGTAAAAAATATGATAACATCATCATCCCGACACGCATCATAAATATCTTGTGCCTGTTGTAAAGTCATAAATTCCCATAAACCAGTAGGCTCTTTTTTAATTTTCTTAGGTAAAACATTTTTAGAAGCTCCATATCTACGCTCCCCAGTATCAAATAATTCCTGAAATTCCAACTTAGTAAGATATTTTACCAAATACGAACCCCTGTTAAAATGGTGCAAAGGGCGTGTTTCAACCATATTAAAGCAATTCTTTAAAGCTAAATTCCAATACGGGATAATATCATATTTCGTAATTTTTTGGTTTACAACTACATGAAGATGTCGCCACCACATGCCGAATTTTAAAAATCTGCTCTCCTGAAATTCTTTAACCCAAACATATTTTAAATTATCAAATTTATTAAACTCATAATTTGAATTAAGACCGCATTTTTCATGAAGGGAACCATTTTTATCTTTAATACCTCGCCTCAAGTTAGTGAGAAGGTCATTAAAAGCCTCCATTATATTTTTTCCAGAATCATCAGCAACAGTTAAAATTAAATGGGTTTTGTGTTTCCATTTTTCAACTTCACTTTGCGATAATGCAATTTCTAATTCTTTTTTCTTTTTTGGAGCACAGTGAGGACAACTCCATTTTTTACATGGTAGAGGGATATAATAATGTTCAGTCTTATGAAAAACTGCGTATTTTGCACATTCAACCGGGTGGCGAATTTTAGATTTATTAATATTTTGTATTAACTCAGGTTTGGATAATAGAGGCGATTTACCATATATGGGAATCTTAGGATTATTTTCGTTATGTGGTGAACCCTGCGTAGTTGTTCTATACTCTTTATCAAGCAACACGGGACGAAGGGACACCTCCCCTTCGCTTTGCTCTGGGTCACGCCTACAGCGTGTAAACTCGCCTTCGGCGTGGGGTTTATACGCTCGCTCGCCTACCCTCGCTTCGCTGCTAATCAAGAAAATCCCCCTTTTTTCTGGTTAAATTGATCCAGTTGTCAAGCCTCTTTGCCTGCCACCAGTACCCAGCATTAGCTAAAGCCCATCTGATAGAGACAGCATCCGAAATAGCCCGTTCTATGTCCTGGGAGCATCCTTGACCTTTTAGAAGCTTAATTCCGAATCGTAGCTGTGAGTTTGCCCACTCTTTAGAATAAGAAAGTTCGGACTCATACGAAAGATTTATTACTGATGATAATAAAATAAAGTATGGCATTTTTAAGATGTGAAGGCAGTTTCACGTTCTGCCTTCACCTACTACTTTTAACCCTTCAATGCCGGATACCCTCAGAACCCAAAGAATGATAAGATACTATCATCTTCACTCTGTTTTGGCTTGTGATGGTGCTTCTTTTTCGCCCCACAATCCAAAACCTTCTTAGGCTCAGATTCTTTTACTTGCTCAGACCCAGAGCCACAGATACCTTTGGCTTTTTCCATAACTGACTCGATGAACTCAGAGAAACTATTTTCCCCTTTTTCATCCTTGATAGTTTTATATAAACTATCTTTTATTCTAATAGATGTTGACATTATGTTCACCTGTAGTTAACTACATTATTATCATGATGATAAATAGATTCCGACACTATAATTAACTTTTTAAGTTATTGTGAACATATTTTTCGCCTTTTTTTGACGGGAAAGATGATAAGGTTAATTCTTTTTATGTGGAAAAGGCGACCAACGTTTTTAGGCAGGCTTGGTAAGCACCAAATAACCGTAAACTCCAAAAATGATAAATAGTAGTTGTGGTCATACTACAGTTGGGGTGAGGTAATGAGAAAGATTTTGTTTATTGGATTAGTGGTAACTGTTGTAGTATTAGTAAGCGGATGTTATGGACCAACTACAAGTCCTAACGCTACAGTCCAGCCGACCGGTGGAACTCCGGGTGAGATAACACCTGTTATGACACCTGTAGAAACTATAACACCTGTCATGACGCCGGTAGAAACTATAACACCTGTTATGACTGCCACGTCGATTGGAATATCAACTGTTACAAAAACACCATCTGTAACAGCTACAGGAATGGTAACACCAACTGTTACAGGTACATCGCATGCAACAACACCAGTATCAACATATTCATATGCAACAACACCAGCAGTAACAACAACAGTATCAACAACACCAGTCTCAGCAACTACAGGAACGGCAACAGCATCTATGACAGTGGCAGCAGTAAATGCGGTAGATATTAAAAGTACCACATTTGACCCTGCAATTATCACTGTCCCGATTGGAACAACTGTTACCTGGACAAACAGAGATACCGTACCGCATATTGTAAGAGGGAGCGGCTTTGATTCAGGTTCTCTTGATCCGGGACAGACATTTAGCCGGACGTTCAGTACAACTGGAAGTTATGATTACGGTGATCCTAGCCATCCAAGTATGAGCGGGACAGTAGTCGTGACGTAAGATTTCAGGGCTTGTCAGAGTTGAACTGCTTAAAATAAATCATTGATAAAAAGAGGCAGACCTGTAAACGCTCTTTTTATCTTTTGCTTATTTTTTATCTCTCAAAGGCTTCGCTGGTTGATGGCGAAAGCAATCAAAATAACAGAAAGCATAACAAAGTATTTTGATCTGTCAGCAGGACACTGCATTTATGATAACACCAGGTCCGGTTTTTAAGGAAACTATAGTGATTGAAAATCCAAATAGAACATAATGTCAGAAACCGAAAACAGATAGAAGCCAGAGGCTACTATCCGTATCAAAAAAGATTACGCTTTAACAATAGCTTTCGGTGAGCGTGCGATCTTCCTGCGCTTTGCGCCTGCAGACGTGTACCGCTGTGCCGGGCCGGGGCGTTTGTGGGTAAGTTCAGCTTCCGGGACAAGTATTATCTGCCCTTTTCGGTGCTTTATCCTGCCCCATTTTGTTGTGCCGGTTTTTCCCATGTAGTTATATCCTCCAGTGAATTTGTGTAGCTCCACAATAATTCCGTTTGTTCATAAACCTTTCCCCGTCCCCAGCCAATAGAAAGTTTCTTAAATCAATAAAGATGATTATATAATATGATACGTCAACGGTTCGTTTTAGACACCAGCGCTCTTACCGATTCCCAGACGCGCGAGCTTGAAGGCGGAACGCTATGCGTGGCCATGGGCGGCATCCTTGATATCATAGCCGAGGCGCGCCTGCATCTTGGCATCAGTTGCTACATACCGTTCCCCTCAGTATACAACGAAATGAGGGATTTTGCAAAGAACAACGGCTGCGATGAGGAGACACTGGCGAAGATAGATACATGGCTTGTAAAAAAAACCCCTGACAGGTATGAAGTGAAAATACCATCCAAGATATTCTACGATTATGTTGATTTCATGCGCGGGAGGATCAACAAAGGTATGGACGTGGCAGAGGAAGCGATATGGGAGGCTGCTACGGAATGCCTTTTCCGAACCACCAAAGCACGGACGAGGCAGGAGATCGAGCCTGAGATAGAGCGAAACGTCATCGGTGAGGTTATTAGCAAGTTTAGGGATAAATACAGGAACGCTTTACGTTACGGAATCCTTGACAGCGCGCCTGATATAGATGTGCTGCTGCTCGCAAAAGAGCTTGATGCCGCTGTGGTAGCAAGCGATATCGGGATCCAGAAATGGGCTGAACAGCTCGGATTACGCTTCGTGAACGCCAAATCGTTCCCTGCGATGATAAAGGAATACCTTAAACGAACAAAACCTGAGAAACTGGCAAGCATGGTATGATATACGTATATATAGCTGCATTCGGATTTTTCTCGATCATCTTCCTTACCATCCGGGATATCCGCATCTTTCGCCGGACAAAGATAGAATCGTACAGGAAAGGCGCGCTCCGCGGTATGCTTGCGGGCGCACTGGCTCTTGTTGGCCTGAACGTTACCGTCGTGAACCCATCCGTGGGTTTGACGATAACGCTCGTTGCGGTTTATCTCAACGGGAAAGGAAAGAGGGAGGACGTGTTCGGGGATGCGCCGCTGATTAAGAGGGCGCTAGGGGAGACGACGGTTAGAAAATGAGATACAAAACTACTTAAGTTTAAAAACAAATCATCTTTTAATGTCATTCAATATAGAGTTTCTCAGAACTCTGTATCCGGAGATGTTCCCGGAGTCGCCCGTGATGATATGGATAAAGTTAATCATAGCGTTAGCACTCTTTTTGATAATACCATATTTATATATTAAATTCTTTGAGGGGCGATTTTAAAGCATTCTGAGGAAATAGCTTTGTACCTAAAGTCGTTACTCTGATAAAAAAAGAAAGTGTTTGTTCCTAAACTGAAGCCAGTTCTTTTTCTTTCTTCATACCTTTGGTTAAGGCATCGTCTTTTCTGCCATCACCAGTAAACATTTTTCTTCCCATATTTTTTAATGTTTTACACGCTATTTTTTCACATTCTGTTATAATAACTAATCCTTTCTGATAACTTTAACATTGTCTGGAAAATTCTTTTCAATTCCTTCTACAATTTCATTATAGTGAGCTTCAGAAAAATATGGCTCAAATAACACAATAACAAGATAGGGATAATGGTTCGTGTATTTTAAACATTTTGTACTAAGTGTATCTAACGCCCTGTTATCAGTCGGACCTTTTACCTCAATTGCAACATTATCAATGACAATATCTGGTCTTGATGCCCCTGTTTGCATTTCAACTACAGCTTCTGGAAATTCGTGTTTTAACCATCCTTGGAGTTCTGTATGATACCCAAACTCGTTTTTATATATTCTTGAAGGCTCGAATTTTTCGATGGATTCTACGATTCTATAAAATAAGGACTCCTTTAATTCTGCCTCCTTATTTTCCCTTCCCCATATTTTCACCTGTTGTAGCGTGCCCCATTTTTCATTCTTGAATCTATCCATAAATTTAACTAAGCCTTTTGCTTCCTGCTCTTTTTCAAATTGCTCTTTCTCTAATTTTTGTATCTGCTCAGGACTTTTCCATGTTGTATTCCCAAGCCTATCTGTGAACTTGACCAACCCCATCTCTTTTTGAGCATCTTCATAATCAAGATTTCTCCATAACTCTACTTCTTGAGGCGTTCCCCATTTCTCTTTATTAAATCGGTCTGTAAATTTAATTAAGCCCTTTGCCCTTTGTTCTTCTTCATGTTGTTTTTTTGTTTTCTCTGAAAGTATGTAGAGAATAACTACTATTACGACTGTTATGACGATTCCGTAAATAATTTCTGTTGAATTCGAACTCAGCCAACTAATTATTGAGTTTACTAATTGGGTTATCCAATCAATCATAGGTTTAATCACGTATATCCAAAGAAGTATAATAACAAATAAGGCAACAGCAATCATCCCACCTACTGGGTCTGTTTGTACTGGCTCAACTTGTCGGTTTCTGTTGTATTGTTTCCTCGTCATTCGATGTCACCTTTGTTTCCAAGCTGTACGACTTTGGAATTAGGTTTATATTTTTGTTCGAATACTAAAAGGTCTTTCATATGCCGTTTATCTTTTTCACTAAATTGTACTCCAAGAACAAATGCAATGAATAAAGACCAAATCACTATCAATATAATAAGATTATTCGGAATTATTAGCTCTTGTGATTTAATTTCTAATGGTAATATAAAATTTAAAATGGTTAAGAGAGAAGCTAATGCTCCAAGCCTTTTAGTGAGTGAAATTCTTTTTGTCTCGACTGGTTGCAGTGATTTACTTATTATGTCGTAATCACTCGGTTCTACAGTTTTTATAATATCCTCGTCTGGATTTATTTGTATTAGCTTTAATTGTCCGAATATTCTAACAAAAAGCTTCTCATCCTCAACTTTCTCTATTATTGCTACTTCGTATTCATACATTGGATGTTCCTTATCAATAACTGAGTCAGAATCTGGCTTGAAAATTTTTGAGATAGATTTGCGGAACCCCTGTGGTTTAATTAATACGTAATCTCCATAATAAAGTACATTCATTTTTTATTTTTCCTCTCTTTTATGTAGTTCCATGTATTATTTAAATGTGATGCACCTAAAGTCTGTTATCTGCACCTAAAGTCAGCAAAAATCAGGGGTTTAGGTGCAAAGCTCGAGGAAATTACTCTGTAATATGCAGGAGGAGAAACAAATTAGAATTTTGCATATTTAAATGCGATGTTTAGAATCAAGTCTTATTACACCAAAATTACATTTTTCAACCCCTTAAAATGCGGGTCGCCGCTGACCACCCTGCATCCCATTCTTTTTTGCTGAGCCAGGATCAAAGCATCCATCATCCCAAAATCTTTTTTTGTTTTCCTCATCTCGCTTCGTAATGAGGCAGCTCCCAGCCAGTCCTGCGTTAATATACACTCTATATCGGAAATTTTCCTTACGACACTATATAACTCCTCAAAATCCTGATTCTCCCTGATGCACCACCCTTTTATTTCAGCCAGGCAGCATTCCGGTGTAACAATTGTATTATCTTCATCATCTATTATCTTCTTGACTTCCTTTCCCCTTTCAGAACCTATAAAATACTCAACCCACGCATAGGTATCTATCAAATACAATTCATCACCACAGGTCTTCGTGTTCGGGTTCTTCCCTTTCAAATGGCTTTTTACCTTTCGCCAGCCCGAACCCGCTTACTTTTTCTTTTTTCAAAATATCAATATCAATGATGTCTTTTTCGGATAATCCAAGCTCAGCGACTTTCTCTTTTGGGATGACAATGCCGAGTGAGTTACCCCATTTTTTTAATTCTACAGTTACGTGGCACATGAGCATAATTTTGTAATTACAGGTATTTAAGTTATACGCTTTTGTATAACAATTAAGATTTCGTCCCAGTCCTTTGCACTGAGGATTATAGTTTTAAAACTACAAATAATTATAATAAATGAATTGATTTAAATTATATATACTAATTTATGCTTTAATAAAGCACAGTGCATAGAACCTGGTTATTCGAAACATGAGTCTATAAACAGATTTGATTCTCTAAAAGCTACCCGAAGGCCCTCTACCATCAGAATATCAAATGTTTTCCAGAACTGCATTCTATGAAATGGTTGGCATAGTAGGTCAAAAATAACTGATTACTCAGAACTCTCCAATTTACATTAAATCGAACACTGATGACACGGATTCTACGGATTTTTTATCTAGGCCTATCCCATGTCATCCTTGAGAACCGTGTTCCATCACAGTATTACCCTTAACCAATGCGACACATGGAACTTTGGGTAGTTAAAAGCTGTTCATGGATCTAATTATAGTTGCCCGCATAACTTCATATAATTAACCGAACCGCAGATAAATGCAGGTGAACGCAGATTTGTTGCTTCGTATCTATCGTGTTCATCTGAGGCTGACTTTTATGGATTGTTATGCAGACCTGGAGGATATAAGATGGCGTTTACTTTAATCCTTTGACTGGATAATATTACATCCACCAATAAAATTCAGTATGATGCGCTGTAGTACTATAGCTTGATATAGTAATTTATATTGTACTATAGCAAGTGGTGTATTGCTGGCATCTACCTGAACCTGTTGATTATGCTAAATCTATGAATCTAATTTGCCCGCGCCATCCTCAGAAAGTTCTCAATTATCTTCAACCCCTGCGGCGTCAGCACAGATTCAGGATGGAATTGCAGCCCGAATACAGGTCTCTGCTTATGCTTCACCCCCATTATTATGCCGTCCTGAGTCCTCGCAGTCACCTCAAGCTCGCGCGGCAGCTTTGTTATAGCCAGTGAATGGTACCTGCCCCCTATAAGAGGATTTGGCAAGCCCTGGTATATGCTATTACCGCTATGGGTTATAAGCACGGTCTTCCCGTGCACCGGTCCTGTAGGGGAATGGCTCACCTCGCCGCCGAAAGCTACGCCTATCGCCTGGTGACCGAGGCACACTCCGAGGAGCGGGACGCTCGAATCCCTGATGATGTCGAGGCAGGTTCCGATATCTTTTGGGTTCGCGGGATGTCCCGGGCCCGGCGATATCACTATTGCATCGGGGTTAAGCTTCTCCACCTCCTTCAGCGAGATTGTATTCGGAACGACTGTAGTATCAGGCTCGAATATGGATACATAATCCACAAGGTTCCAGACAAAGGAATCCTTGTTGTTCACAAATAGAACTTTCATGTTCCTCCAATCGCCTTTATCATCGCCGCCATCTTGCGCTCGGTCTCGTTATACTCATACTCCGGGTCAGAGTCCGCCACTATCCCGGCGCCAGCCTGCACCATAGCCTTCTTCCCATTCTTGATTATCGTCCGTATCACGATAGCGAAATCCGCATCCCCGTTCCAGGAATAGTAACCAACGCCGCCGCCGTAGATGCCGCGGGCATCTTTTTCAAGGTCGTTTATTATCTCCATAGCACGTATCTTTGGCGCGCCTGATAGCGTGCCTGCAGGAAAGATGGCGCGTGTGGCATCGAACTGGTCGCATTCGTCGCGCAGTATGCCGGACACGGTGCTCTCGATATGCTGCACATGCGAATATTTAATTACGGACATGAAATCATCCACTTTTACTGTACCTCCTTTTGAGACCATCCGCACATCATTGCGCCCCAGGTCAACGAGCATCACATGCTCTGCCCTCTCTTTTTCACTGCCCAGCATCTCTTTTGCGAATTCTTCATCCTCCTCTGCGGTTTTACCGCGCGGACATGTGCCGGCAATAGGGTTAATAATTACTTTCTGTTTATGAACCGAAAGAAGTGTCTCGGGGCTTGCGCCTATGATACTTGTTCCATCTAACTCAAAGAGATACATGTAAGGGCTTGGATTGACGCTGCGAAGCACGGTATATAGTTCAAGCGGCGTCTGGTCTGTGGTCACCTCGTACCTGCGCGAGAGCACGACCTGGAAGATGTCGCCGTCGATTATGTGTTTCTTGGCTTTCCTGACAGCATTCTCGTATTCGGGTTTACCCATATTGCATGATATCTGTGATGGTTTATTTTTCTGCGTAACTAAAGGTCTTGCAGAGCTTATCGTTGATGCCATTTTCTCAGCATCATCCTGAGCAGCCCGGTACACCTCCTTGGCATCGTCCCCTTCCAGGACAAAAGGAGTTATGACTATATACGTTTCATCTGTCATGTGATCAAAAACCACAGTCTTTGTGGTAAGCGCAAACTGCGCATCCGGGGTGCTGCTTTTTTTAGCTGGGATATCAAGCCAGCAGTCATACACTATGTCATAAGCACAAAACCCGATAGCACCCCCGAGGAACGTCTGCCTGTCAAAACCTTTGCCGGAAAATTTTACATCCGATGCAGCGAAAGCCGAGCGGAGTGCATCCATCGTATCAAAGCCTGCTTTAATCCTGCCTTCTTTGCCGTTACTCATATCACAGACTTTCGAAAGGGATGAGCAGATAAAATCTATTAAACTCGTCTTTTGTGCGTAATCAAGGGTCACAGTTCGGTTCTTGACGATGACAACTGCATCAGGTTCTGCTCCCACGAACGAGAACCGTGCATGTTTTTTTTCTTTCTCCACCGATTCAAGGAGATAAGCGCATTTTTTATTAAGGGAAGCATACAGGTCAAGTGGAGAGCATGATGTTTTCACTTTTGCCATTAACTGGATTATAACTGGCTTTTCTTCTGCAAGGCTCAGGAACTTCTTTTCATCAATATCAAATTTCATGCATCCTCGCGTTCTTGATAAAAGCCATCACTTTCTTCTCGTCCTTTCTTCCATCGGTCTCAACTCCAGAAGCGGTATCTACAGCATAAGGTCGCACCGTCCTGATCGCATCCGCCACATTTTCCGGTTTCAATCCGCCTGCCAGTATTACGGGCATACCTGAGTGAAGTACGATCTCTGAACTTATCTTCCAGTTATGGGGCACTCCTGTCCCACCGGAGTTCCCATCAAGTACTGTATCGAGGAGAACTGCATCGGCTATCCCGTGAAGTTCACTTACCTGCTTTATAAGAGTCCCGGAATCAGCCTGTTGAGACATGGGAATCGTTTTAATGAGCTTTACCCCGGTTTCCTTGATATTCTTTAATTCCAATATCCCAAGCGCATTATGTATCTGGACTGCAGCCGGTCTTGCAGCCTGTATCATACATACCGCCTGCTCCGCATTCTCCGGCATGATGACAAGCACAGAGGCAACAAAGACCGGTACTTTTGATATCAGTCTTGATGCTTCGGCAAGGCTGATTTTTCTAGGCGAATCCACCGGCACCTCGGTAATAAAACCCACGGCGTCTGCCCCTGCGTTTAATGCCATGACGAGGTCGCGCTCGGTCTTGATCCCGCAAATCTTAACCTTCATTTACATCCTCTACAGGAACCGCTCGAGCTTTCCGGGTTCGCCTGCGGCATTCACGAACTCTTTCAGTTTATTCAGGGCTGCGCCGCTGTCAATGGATTGAACTGCCAGTTTTATACCTGAATCCAGGTTCACCGCTTTCCCGCTTACAAGCAGGGCTGCGCCCGCATTGACTGCTATGATATCCCGCTTTGCTCCTTTTTTTCCCTTTAACACTTCCACGATATCCCTTGCATTTTCTTCCGGAGTACCGCCTGCTATTTCACTGAGCTGAACACGTTTGATGCCAAGTTTTTCAGGCGATATTGTATATTTTGTAATCCTGCCGCCGTTCAACTCGGCTATTGCAGTCTCACCTGCATTTGATATTTCATCCATGCCGCTTCCATGGACTACCAGGGCTCTTTTAGTGCCGAGGAGTTTAAGCACATTCGCCATCGGCTCGCACAGGGAATTATCGAAAACACCGATCACCTGCGCCTGCGCGCCTGCGGGATTGGTGAGCGGACCAAGGATATTGAAAACAGTCCTGAAACCGAGATCACGTCTTATCTGCGCCACGCGTTTCATTGAAGGGTGGAATACGGGAGCGAGCATGAACCCGATACCTACGCTCTCAATGGTCTTTTCCACCTGCTCGGGCGACGAGTCTATCCTGATGCCGAGTTCTCTTAACACATCAGCGCTTCCGGATTTTGAAGTGATGGAATAGTTCCCGTGCTTTGCAACCGGGACACCGGCACCGGCAGCCACGAGCGCAGCGCCTGTGCTCACGTTAATGGTGCCTGTCGAGTCGCCGCCTGTGCCGCAGGTATCCACAAGTATCCCGTTGACTTTCGGGGAAATCCTGTTCGCAGCCTTTTTCATGCCGCGCGCCAGCCCTGCGATTTCGGCGGGAGCTTCGCCTTTCAATTTCAGTGCTGTTAAGAACGCTGCTATCTGGGCATCTGTCGCCTCCGTGAATATTTTAGATATGGCGATCTCTGCCTCGTCCGATGTCATGTCCTGCTTCTGGATGAGCTTCTGGAGGTATTCTTTCATAATTATCACTGTACAATATTGAACACTAATGTTCAAATGCGTACATTGTATATAAAAGTTGTTACCTGGATTCCCCGGTTTCACCTGCTCAGGGCAAAATTAATATTGCTTGTGTTAAGAATAAAGGGCATAACAGGTGGATTATGTAATGGCATGCATGAGACCAGAACACTGTAAACATGTCGAGGTAATATGGAAGAAGATGCAAGTTCGTACTTTAAATTAGCATTTCATCAGCTCAGGTGTGCCCCAAGGCTTATTATCCCATTTCTTATCGCCGAGTCCCTGTCTTATACAATGATGCTGACGGGCATATTTTTCCTTGTGTTATTCTCATTGCCTGTTTTGGGAATGATTATACCTATTATAGAAGGGAACCAGGATTTAATCTCTAAAATTATGACCGAGGAAGGTACTTCTAACATCACTGAAATACAAGGACTTGAAAAAGCGTTTTCCGGTTTAATTCCTGAGATGTTATATCTTTTTATGATTTTGATCTTAATATATATAGTAATGAGTATAATCTATTTTATTCTAAATTCATGGGCTCGCGCCGGAACCATTGGATATGCCTGGCAGGGAGTGACTTCCACATTAGATTTTAGAAATTTTATATCTTATGCCGGACAGGGTGTGTACCGAATAGCAGGTTTGTGGATTCTTATAATCATATTTTCTATTATCTTATTTTTGATACCATTTTCTACTCTTGTGTTAATCCCCTCGCCAATAAATATAATTGTATTTATACTTTCATTTTTGTTATTTTTTATTCTGTGGGTTATAGCCATGTTTTTATTAATTTTTACCGAAGAATGCATTGTAATAGAAAATAAAGGTATAATAGATGCGATCAAGCGCAGCAAAGAAATAGCAAGCGGTAACCTTGGAAATATCCTGGTTTTTACTATTATAGCTGCAGCTGCTTTTATTATATTCTTTATCGTGTCCGGTATTTTTGACCTTTTAGCAGGTATATTCAATTCCAGTGCTTCAGCTTTTTTCGCCTTAATCTCCCTGGTTATCCTCACTCCGTGGATACAGCTTGCCAAACTTGATTTTTTTCTTGATAGAACAGGAAGAACCACCATCATAATGGACAAAGAAATCGAAATAATTAAAACTGCGAAAGAATTTGTCAGGGAATCTCCTCAGATTTTGGTTAATTTTGTCAGGAATAATATCATATATATCCTGGTCGCTTTATTTTTTTATTGGGGAGGCTTTGGTGTTGGGTACTATCTTGGTCATTCCTTATCTTTTCTAAGTGACGATATTTTGAAGCTTTTGTTGCATATCCGTGAGACCAAATCAATTGGTCCCTATATTTCCATGCCTGTGATTGATTTTATAGAATATTTTTCAAACAATAGTCTGGTAGGGATTAATACAGGACTGGGCGGTTTATTTTTGGGAATCCCCTCCGTACTGGGAATAATAGTTACCGGGGCAGTTACAGGAGTGTTTTACGGTTTGTTCCCTGCAAAAGTCGCAACGGCATTCCTGGCTGTGCACGGTATTTTAGAAGTTACAGGGTTCGTTATCATCGCAGCCGCAGGTATCAGGCTTGGAGTCGGGTTTATAAAAGATATGCCTGGTAAGTATGAACTTATAGATGATACACTTAAGGTTGTGCTTGCAGCATTATTATTAATAGCCATAGCTGCTTTTCTTGAAGCTTTTATTACTCCAATAGTAATTTCTTTGTTGATATAGATAGCCCGGCTCACGGCATTCATCTGGAACACAAGGCTAGGAACACAAGGCTATTTGCACGTAAATACACCATCTTTAATATTATGCAGGTAATATGAGGCATCATGAAGCAGCAAACCGCCTACAAATTACTCGCGGCATTTTTGGTTTTGACTATGATATTCTCGGTATTTGCTTATATCTTCATAAACCCGGGAAGCCAGACGGCGCAAGAGCCCCAGAACCAATCTCAACCGGAAAAATACAACCCCGCATACTGGACTATCAACCAGCCGTTCTATTCCATCGCAGATGCTCTCAATATGACACCTGTTGGTGTAGTAGCAGCCACCTATACTGATCTTGAAAGCATGACGCCGCAGATGGTGCAGTGGGCAAGACAGGATGTAACTGTCATCAATGAAGCCGATACGATTTATAACTCAACTACTACAAAAGCGTATTATGCTGCGCTGAAAGAGGGAAAAAACAACTCGTTCCTGCTCCTCAGTACTATGTCTCCTGAGAAAAATGATTTTGAATATATAGTATATCCTCAACAGATCGCAGGTAACTATATTCTCGTTAGACAGGAACCGCAGTTAAACGGATTATATAATGTAATGGGAAATCCTACTATTCTCGCACCGGGAGAGACGCTCGCAGGCGTGTTCCAAATCATCACGAGCCTGAATAAAACAGCAACAGCATATGACCAGTATGCAGGTTTGCTCAGTAAAGCTGAGCCGGCACCATACCAGATGCTGAGTTCAAATGTCAGTTTTGCGAAGCAGTATTATATGGGTATCGGGTTGAACAATGGAAGTTATGAAAGAACAACCGCGTATCTTGATGCGAATTCCACAACTCTGAATAAGCTCAACCAGTTAAAAGCCAACAGCACAGAGAAGGGCTTTACGGAATATAACATAACCAGTGGTGGAAACTATACCACTGTCAAAATAGCAGGACCTGACATGTTCAGGGTTTTAAGCGAAGAGACCTCTTAGCGCAAAATATATACCATTTAATGCTGTAGAGAACGCCGATACTTTTAATCAAATGAATGATGAAGGATAATAAAATCCTGAAGGAAGTAATTAATATGGCACAACCAACGTACATTAAATTCGAAGTTCCCGCAGATTTATCCAATAAAGCATTGGAAGCTTTAGAGATGGCG
>CABMIB010000021.1 GCA_902386135.1 uncultured archaeon | reverse complement strand
TTCCCGGTCATAAGCGACCTCTTTCATATCGAACAGCGTTCTGATGTTAGGCTTTACCCTCTTTGACCCGAATTCCAGAATATGCTCCATCATCCAGTAATTATGTTTTTCAATATTTATAGGATTGTGTTCACTTTATCAAAACCAGGAGTGATGTTATCCTTCCCGGGTAAAAAGAAAAAATATTCCCTGCGACGACGAGTATTGTTCCGGTCCAGAATATCAGGATATGGAAAGGATTATCTCTCAGGCTGACAAAATTAAAGACCAGTATAACAACTCCGAGGTGCAGGAGCGACGAGCCAAGCCTTATTATGTATCCTTCTTTTTCAAACCTGATCGCCTGGCTCTTTTTGAACGTCAGGATAAGAACAGCAGTCTGGACCGTTATCATAACAGCAAGAATAAAACCCAACCCTGCCTCTATACCTTTTAAAAATATCAGCACGACTGTCACTCCCAGCACTGCCGCAGTGAATTTTACCAGAATATCCTGCTCAAACAATCGTTTGGGAATGCACAGGCCAAGCGATATGAGCAGCAGCAAAAGGAACGGGTAGATGTATGAATTCATTTCATCTATATACTTGCCGTACAGGGCAGTCTGTGTCCACTGCGGGTCAACTGAAAGATAATTGTAATAAATAATCCCGTAAACGCTGACCAGACCTATCGCGAAAAGTATGAGGGTTGTAAGAATGATCAGATAATAATCGTAGTTCTTAAGCTTCACGGTTGCACCACCGAATGTATCCCAGGAACGATATATGTAAGCAGATAAGTAAGTACCAGCGATGCAAAGCAGATTATCCCTAAATATGCTGTCGCGCTCCACATTTTATCCCTGTTCGCATATATACGCGCGTGCAGGTATGCGCTGTAAAGCACCCACATCATTATCGAGCCGCTTATTTTGGGGTCCCACCACCAGGCGCTGTCTTTCCATGCCTCTATAGCCCATGGGTAGCCGATAAGCATTCCAGCCGTGAGCAGGATGTATCCCGGCTTTGCATATCTGTACGCAATTTCATCGTAGAGCTTATCCCTCCTGATAAGCATATAAACACATGCAGCAAAGGTAATAATGAGAGAGGCGTATGCGATGAAAAGCATTGGCGGGTGTGTCCACATATAGATTGAATTGTAGTAGTAGGTAATGCGCCCGTATAATGTCCCAGCTACCTGGAAAATCGTCCCATCTCCCCTACCGAGCGCGGAGTACCACATGGTAATTTCGCTGTGAACTACTGGTAAAGGTTCTTTAAACGGATTTGAAAGGAAAAATATGAGCCCGGAGAAAATCGACAAAATTACGCCAATAAAGGCAATAATGTCTTTTCGCCTCTGCATTACCAGAACAAAAATAAAGGCTGCCATAGCCCAGAAGTACAGTTTTTCCGATTCGATCCATAGGGGTATGATGAAGCGGCTGCTATCCACAGGTATCATTTGCCGTAAGACCGCCGGGTATTCGATCAAAACCGTATTATAAATCTGTATGTGGAACCAGATGAGAAAAATAAAGCCCAGGACATAAAGACCTGTGTTAATATAAATAAATTTTATCAGATAATTATAATATTCGTCTTTTCTATTAATGATATATAGAAGCGAGAGAACGCCCTGCAATAATGATATTATCAGGATATATGTAATTACCGGCTGTCCGATAACTGCCAGTGACTCCCTTGCTGCCAGATACTCGGGAAAACCCATTACAACTCGATCTCCTCGACGGGTTTGCCACCGACCGTACGGGGTGAAAGCCAGTCGATAATCTTTATGAGGGCTTCTTCATTCTCAGCAGATATCTCAACACGTATCGAACCCAGGCTCTCCTCACCAGCCGGGAAATTCACTTTCCCCATATAAGCTACCTGTTTATTAACTTTGAAATGTATAGAATTCCCCTCGATGCCATTCATGAATACCTGGCGCGCCGTATCAAGGATGAGGTGTTCCCTTAAAAGCTGATGTAGCTTTCGAAGACTCTCAAGGTTCCCCTTCCCGTAGAGTCCCGGCATCCCAAAATCCTGAAGCAAAAGTTTTACCGGGATTAAATTCATGACCGCTGTTTTGACTTTTTCCTGGACTTCAGTCGGATATACGAGTGCAAAGACCTTTACCGTTGCGATCATAAATTTCTGAGCAAATTTTTGACTTCTTCGTGGAATTTTTCAAGGGAGCTGGTATTACTTATAGTTATATCCGCCATTTCTATCGCTTTATCCAGTCCCCAGCCTTTCTCGCGTTCATCGCGCCTTTTTAATTCCCCTGTGTTGCACATGTCATCCGAACGGGCGCGCTTTTTAACCCTCTCGAATCTAATATCAAAAGAAGCATCTATGGCTACAAGCTTAAAATCGTTCCCGAACTGTTTTTTGAAATAGTTGATCTCTTCTCTGTTCCTTGTCCCATCAACAACAATAACAGGGGAATCCAGCAAACGGATTTTGGGAACACACCTTCTTGCAATCGCATCCATGCCCTCTTCCCTGCGAAGTCTCGTTCCCGTGCCGCCTATATTCTCATCCGTAGGGGGTAGGCCGCACCTTGCGGTTTCCTCTCTTACGACATCGCCCATGTTCACGACCGGTATGTTCAGGCTCCGGGCGATCTTTGATGCTTCGGATTTTCCGGATGCGGGCATTCCAACAAATGCAATGAGCTTCATGGGACGGGTTAATTCTGCTGGAAGTTTATAAACTTATGCACCCAATATTTATATGGTATAAAATCATAATCCTTCGCTCATGGAAGATGCAATAGCTAAAAATCCTACTGCAGACAGTACGATGCAACAGGGTAGCGAGACTGAGATAAAAGAATTGCGGGAAATGGTAGAATCCCTGCGTGATCAGGTAAAAGAGATGCATTCAAGGCTTCTTGAAGCGGCTATCCTGAACAATAAATACGTCCAGACTATCCAGGAGTACCAAAAGCAGATAGAGCAGTTGAAAAAACCGCCCCTGTTCATCTGCAGCGTCGTAGAACTGCTTGATGACATGGCGCTTCTAAGGCAGCACGGCAGCAACCAGGAGATCGTCACATGGGTACCTGATGATATGAAAACAAAAATCGAAGCAGGTGCGCGTGTAGCAGTTACAAACAACCTTGCGATCGTCAGGGTATTATCCAAATCGGCAGATGTAAGAGCACGTGTAATGGAACTGATCGAAGCTCCCGATGTCGATTATAATATGATCGGTGGTCTGGGCAGGCAGATAGATGAAGTTATCGAGGTACTTGAGCTTCCGCTTACAAATCCTGAGCTTTTCGCGGAAGTAGGAGTTGAGCCTCCCAATGGCATCCTGCTGTACGGTCCACCCGGTACCGGGAAAACCCTGATAGCCAAAGCAGTTGCGCACAGGGCCAAGGCTACCTTTATCAGGATGAGCGGAACTGAGCTTGTCCAGAAATACATCGGTGAAGGCGCGCGTCTTGTGAGGGACGTATTCAATATAGCAAGGGAAAAAGCCCCAAGTATCGTTTTTATAGACGAGATAGATGCAGTCGGGAGCAGGAGAAGCTACGATGGCACTACGGGTTCCTCGGAAGTTAACAGGACAATGGTACAGCTGCTCGCAGAGCTTGACGGCTTTGATAAGCGGGGTGATGTGAGGGTAGTCGCGGCCACGAACCGTATCGATCTTCTTGACCCAGCCTTATTAAGACCCGGAAGGTTTGACAGGATAATCGAAGTGCCCAGACCTGATACCGAAGGACGCCTGGAGATACTGAAGATCCACTCGCGGAATATGAGACTTGATAACGTGGACTTTGACGAGCTTGTAGAGCTGACGGAGGGATTGAGCGGCGCAGACCTTAAGGCCATTGTTACCGAAGCGGGCATGAACGTGATCAGACGAAGAGGTAAGTTAGTAACTGTGGAAGATTTTAAGAAAGCCTATGATAAGATGATTATCAAGGAGAAAAAAGACGAAGTGGCAGGGATGTTCGTATAGTCCCTGTAAAATTTTTCAATGTAAAAGAAATCAATTGCCGGTTTCTACCGGCAACATTTAAAAATTTAATCCATTGTTTCGCCGGTATCTTTCGAGCGAAGATCGGATAATGAATAAGCCAGGTTCCTTATCCTGAGTCTTTCTTCTGCAGTTGGTTCTTCACCTTTCTTAATGGCTTTGATTCTTTCCGGGTCTAATCCAGAATATTTACCAAGCTGTTCATATGTAAGCTTGTGTTTGTGAAGCAATTCAATCAAATAACGTTTAGTGGCTGGAAGTCCCATATAAATCACCTGGATAGTATGCTTTAATACATATGGACAGGTATATCAAGGTATCTTAAGGTGACCTGAATATGAATGATATAGATACCGATGTTGTCCAGACTATTGAAACCGAGGTTGACGGAATAAAAAAAAGGTTAAAGAAAGTCAAAAGGAAATGCACGGTTGTACGCGTTGCACAGGCTAAAGGCTGGAGAAATGTTGTGGTAATGGATACCAAAACAAATAAAAAATACTTTTTTGGAAAAGTACTCAACCCGCCACCTGAGATCAACCCTGGCGAAGAGTTGTACATAGGGTATGAGGATATGCCTTATGAACTTCCGGGTATAAAGCAAAAAATAATCCTTATGACCCTTGATGGTTTCCAGCTTGACTGGACTATGGTTTAAGTTACCTTGATTGTTCCATTTACATTTTTATTATTTTTAACGTAATAAGTATAGGTTCCGGATTCCTTGAACATATATGGTAATGTTTGTTTGCCGTTATCCAGGACTTTTTCCGTGAATCCCGGGATGTCATCGCTTGCAACAGTAACTGGGTCTGACCCTTCATTGTACCATATGACTTCATCACCTGCCCTGATAATCAAAGAAGCACCCTTAAAAATCCTGTAGCGGTCTAATGTAATGCGAGTATTATTTCCCGTAGGGGTTCCCGTAGGGGTGATTTCCTGGACCTGCGTACCTGTGACCACAGGTGTTGCCGTTGTTGCCGTAATTGCCGGAGTCGGCGTCGGAGATGATGTTGATGTCGGAGTCAACTGTTTCGGTGCTGCCGGATAAAGGAAAAATGCCCAGATAAGTCCCCCGATGCCCAGTATTGCCAGACCTATCGTCAGTACCTTATTGAAACCCCCCGTCCCCGCTGCTGGCTGCGCTTTGGGAGAGGCTGGTACAACCTGCGGTTTTGTGATTTCAGGAGGTTTTACCTCTACTTTTTTCACATCTTCGATTACAGGCGTTACAGGCGGCTTTATATCTTTCGCGCCTGTCAGATCTATGTTCCAGTTGCATTTCGGACATACCCTGGCAACAGGGTAATCAATGCTGCCAAGACCAAGTTCCTTTTTTATGGTTTTGGTTACTAAAAGCTCACCGCATTTCGGACATCTTTCTTCCATTTCGACACCATCTTAAAACTACTATTGACCTATATATTTAGCTATATATTAATATATCGTTTAACGCCTGTAAGATTTTTAACCATTTTCCGCAATTTGTTTGATTTGCAACTGACGCTCTATTGTTTGGTGATGTTAGTAAGTTCCTGCGGCAGGGATTTCTTATGCGCACATGTCTTTAACACAGCATACCAGTCACGCGCAAATAATACAAGGTTGATAAGCGCCAGCATTTCTAAGAATTCAAAAAATACCATGGAATTGGGCAGGTTTATTCCTTCGAAAAATTCGTGAACCAGGAAAAACAAGCCGAATAAGAATATATAGATGAAATTTTTTTTGAAAAAGGAGTCGTTGATAAAGTCCTTTATTTGCAATTTCCTTCTATCGATATCCTTCCATAAGAACAGTATTTGAATTAATAAGAAAATGAAAATCAGATATAATGAAAAGATTATAAATTCTATGTATTTATAAATATCATATGCATTCATATTTAATTCCTGTAATCTGGCTACCCTTTAACTTTACCCGTAATAAAGATTATGTCTACCGCGTAATTGCTTAATGATGTGTTCTGCGTGCGAACACGAACCTGGCGACGGGTTACATCCATTTCTGATATTTTTTAATTACAAAACCACCATCCCGTCCTTCAGCCTCACTATCCTGTCCGCCTTTTCCCCCAGGTCTGGCTCATGCGTCACCATGACAATGGTCTGACCGCGCTGTTCGTTCAACTCCCTGAAAAGCTCCACGATCTGGTTCGAGGACTCGGTATCCAGGTTGGCCGTGGGCTCATCCGCCAGCAGTATAGCCGGCTCGTTCGCAAGGGCGCGCGCGATCGCCACACGCTGCTGCTGCCCGCCTGAAAGCTCATTCGGAGTGTGACCCGCCCTGTCTTCCAGCCCCACAAGCTCCAGGAGAGAGGCTGCACGGTCGTATTTCCGGTTATCCATTATCATGGGAAGAGCAACATTCTCAAGCGCGCTAAGTTCCATTAGCAGGCTGAAGAACTGGAAAACGAACCCGAGTTTCCTTAACCTGAAATCCGCTCTCTCGTTTTCGTTCAACGAGGATACGTCCGCGCCGTCGATAAAGATGTTCCCCGAAGTTGGCGCATCCAGAAGCCCCATCATGTTCAGCAAAGTGGATTTGCCGCTCCCCGAAGGACCCATGAGCGCCACGAATTCGCCCCTGCTGATATTTAAATCCACGCCCCGCAGCGCCGGCACCTCTATCTTGCCCATGTAATATATCTTCCAGATATCCTTTAGCTCTATCAACTATCCTCCCCATATGGCTTTTATGATATTTGTCTTTGCGGCGACCGATGCAGGGTACATCCCGCCTATGATGCATGTCATGAGTATGGCTAAATCAGCCGCGATTATCGACCGCGCGGAAATCCATGGGATAATAACAAGCTTCATTCCATATTCGGGCTCCATTACAAGAGGATTCTGGCGCATACCTTCTATCAGAAACATGCCACCGATAGTGCCAAGAACTGTCCCTATCACGCCGATGAAAAGAGCCTCTGCAAGATAGATTTTGAGTATCATAGACCCTTTTGCCCCCATAGCTTTGAGAACACCTATATCGCGTATCTTGTTTTTTACTGTGGTGTATATAATCAGGCTTATGGCGATAGCTGCAACAAATATAGAGACTGCCGAGGTAAGCAGCGATATGGCGCCGAAGGTCTCGATCATCCCCGCCATGCCGGCTGAAAGCTCCTGCCAGGTCTTTACATTTGGTAGAGTTGTCTCTTTCTGGAGGATGGTCTTATACATTAATGAATTCTCGGGATTTTCAAGCCGTATAAGAATGGAGGTGGCATCGTCTTTTTCGACAAGTTGTTTGACTGTATCATATGTAGCAATTATGCCGTACCTGTCTAGCTCCCATGTACCGGTACTGATAATTCCTTTTATCCTGAACTCTATGGGCTCTCTATCCTGGTACCGGATAAGAACCGTATCTCCCACATCAACTTTCAGGATTTCTGCAAGAGATGTCCCTATCAGCAGTTCATATTTATCCTTATCGTCAAGGAATTCTCCTCTTTCCACGGTTTTAGACAGTGTGGAGGCTTTTTCTTCCAGCGATGGCTTGATACCGAATATAGCGATGCCAATCTTTTCTGTTTTTGATTCTATCTCCACACCTCCCGTTACTCTTGGCGCCGCCCCTACAATGCCTTTTATACCGGAGACTTTTGATACCACGCTTTCAGACCTCGCAATTACATCATCACCAGTATTCGGCTGTATTTGCATATGCCCGAGAAAAACATCGACTGCGTTTCCTACGAACGCATTTTGCATTCCGTTGTTCAGTGCAGTTGTAAAAATAGGACCCACTACGCCGATAGTTATGGCAAGTATGACCATCAGGGTCTCGCGCCTTCTTTTGGACATGTCCTTAACAGCAAGGAAAAGCCACGCCTTCATGATATCAGTGTTTCCTGCGCTTCCAGAAATATAACACAGCCAGTATCGCGATCAAACCGATTATAACTGGAAGAGGGTTACTGCTGTCAGCAGGATTGATTATCAGAATGAGCTCTCTTTGCATCTCGCGCTTCCCGAAATCGTCCTCGAAACTTATGTTCAGAATTGCCGACTTTTTACCGTTCCCAATCCCGTCAAGTGTAAAGATGGCATTGGAATAATCATCTTTTTTGATCTCTCCCAGATATGCCAGGGTATCGCCTTCAAGTCCTGATTCAAGGCGCGCGGTTACGCCTTTTGCATCACCCGTGCCAGTGTTTTCGATCTTCACCGTCAGCGTAAAGGGCTCATTCTCTTTTATTCTTGCAGGTTCGGTCGTCTTTTTCGCGATATCGAGGTTCGCCCTGCCGGCTGCGACTATACCTACGAGTTTTGTCTCGTTGTATTCAATGCCCCTCTCATCCATATAATCAAGAACAAGGTCAACAGGATAGTTCTTGATAACTGCATCCTTTTCCATTGAGAACCAGAATTCAGCATCCCTATTCGTTCCCTGGGACAGGTCTTTAAAAATACGCTCAGAATCAGAGGACAGCGGCACAAGCTCTTTGTCCCTCGGGTTCAGTGTCAGCTTCAGCCATTTTATCTCGTTATCGCCGACGTTCTCAAGCGAGACCGTCATCTTGAACGGCTGGCCGGGCTCGACCTGCGAGCTGTTCGCTATAACCTGCACGCTCCTGACCTCTACAAGCGTATTCCCCTTGACAGCAAGCGTTATCTTGCCTGTGGACTCTTTATTCTGCCCGTAATAGATGGTATATGGTATATCATATTGCCCATATGTTGCGTTCCTGTCCACGTCTATCTTGAAAAAAGTCTTATGCGCGGTCCCCGCAGCCAGGTTGAAATACTGCGTATACTCATTCCCCGAACCTGCGCTTGCGATAAGGTATCCCGGATAACTGATCTCTCCGAGTTTGTTATTGGGAGATATAGATGCAGAGAAAGGGTATCTCAGGAAAAGGTATATTTTTACGTTGTCTACAGGCGCATCTATATTATTCTGTACTGTGAACTCCAGCCCCACGTTCCTGTCACCCGGTGTGAGATGGGGAACGGAAACGACATAAGTAATATTGAAAGGAAGCTGTTCAGATTGTGCCTGTGTATTAGCCGCGCAAGTCAATAGTATCAGCAAAGTAAGTGCCAGGATATTTTTCATAAATTAACACCAAATTTTAACTCACCCGTTTTTTATGATATACTATGGTTTAAAGATAATTTAGGGTCACCTTTATTTCCACAGCTTCAGATGTTTAATCCGTTTTATTCAAAATATACTTTTGCCTCCGTTGGTTCAGATGCAGAAATCAATGTTGCAGATGATTAATCATGCAAAATTATATATAATAAGTAAATTCTTTAATTAGTTGTGGTATTATATGGATTTTCTTGAAAAAGTAAAAGGATTGTTACTGGAACCTTCAAAGACATTTGATTCTTTGAAAGATGAAACCCTGGAAGAGGCTGTAAAATATTATGCCATTATTGCTGCTGCGTATTCAGCACTTCTTGCGTTATTGTTGGCATTCGCAGGCAGCATGTTCGGTTCTATGATGGGATTCAGGAACCTCGGAACGATGATGGGTGCCGGAGCCGGAGTAGGTGCTGCGGTAGTATTCTTTGTGATGTTTATGATATTTGCAATAGCAGGCGCATTCATAGGAGGAGCGATACTTCACATCTTCGTATACATCGTAGGCGGAAGAAAAGGGATTGTGCAGACAATAAAAGCCGGCATGTACGGATCAACCCCGTCCTTACTGCTTGGCTGGATACCGCTTGTAAACATAATCGCCGCGATATGGTCGTTAGCTACGGAGATTGTCGGGATTCGACAGCTTCATGAGCTAACTACCGGACGGGCAGTTCTGGCTATACTTATACCGATAATACTAGCCATTATTCTGGCAGTGGTTCTTGCAGCATTGTTAGTTGCGGTTATGACAAGTACGGGAGCGCCGCGGTATGGGTATTAACCCATTACTTCTTTATTTTTTTTAACCCCTCGATCACCGCATCATATCTCTGGCATATCCTCTTCACAACATCCATCTCGGCATTCTTATGCGTGGGAATAAGGATATCAGCCCCGCCTCCTATCTCCTTCCCTTCACTCGACGTACCGTAGTCAGGCGCTATCTTTACGCCATCGGATGAAATCCCAAGGCGCAGTTCATTGACGATGCGCGATACCATCTCTGTTTGCGGTGCAACTTTTGTGGTAATGGAGTATGTTTTTTCGATATACTCATCCTTCAATCCTGAGATATGTTCGATGCTCTCCTTGACCTTTATTTTACTGCCGTACTCGGCGAGCAAGTTTATTGAGTTGATAAGGTCATCGAACGTTGCTGCCGAGACCTCGATTATCCTTCCGTCAAAATATTTGCCGATCTTCTCTCCATAGCCCTTTGAAATAACAAGGACTCCGATGTCCTGTACGCGGTCGCTCTCTTCGTCCGTAGGGTTATACGGGTTCACAACCTCATATTCTGCGATCCCGCAAAGCGCCATCAACGATTCATACATCGGCGTGACACCTATCCCCTGCTTCCCAAGCCACTTATCAAGCCCCATCTTCTGCTCGCGCGCAAGTTCGATTATCTTGCGTTTGATAGCTTCGGGGTCTGCCGAATCGAGGTTAAAGTATTCTGCAAACCGCGCAGTGGTCTGGAGCAGCCGTGTCCTGCCATGTGGTGCGGCTGATATCAGCCCTCTCTCCTCAAGGTCTCTCACATGGTCATATGCAGCAGCGCCTCTTCTGTCAACAAGTTCGGCAACCGTAATGGGCTGGTGGTATGCTATCATGGACAGCGTACGCAGCACCGGGGAGCGAAGTTCTTTTGGCGCAATATGCCGCACCTTATCCGCATATTCTGGCTTGACCTGCATCACGAACCTTCCTTCGATCTCCACTATCTCTATGGCTGAGCCCCGCTGCGCGTACTCATCCATCAACTGCCGGATTATATCCCCTACGTTCTTTATTTTGGTGAGGTTACGGAGCTGCACTTCATCCAGAGGTTCACCGGACGCGAACAGCGCGGCCTCTATGATCTCCTTCCATTCGCTCACGATGCCCCCTGTTTGCGAATGAAAAGCTCACCGAAAAGCTCTTCCTGGTCAAGCCATATTTCCTTTTTTGTTGCAAGGAATAATATAGCCAGGTATGCCATGACCTTTCCCGACCTGTCAAGTGTCTGGACAAGGTCCGAGAATTTGATATTCTGCTGGTTCTCAAAAAGCCCGTCCAGCAAATTCCGCATCTTCCCGACCCTGCTTTCAATATCCTCATCGTGGGCTATCGATAGCACTTCCTTTAGCGTGGCGCGGCGTTCGTCCTTTACACTCTTAAAACGTTCCAGCCTCCGCTTCTCTATCAGCTCAGCCTTCTTTAATTCCGAGAGCAATTCCTCAAGAGTCACGGGCCGCCTGGACGTGCGGCGAAGCGGCAGCGCGGGTACAGGGTAATCACTGATCTCAAATTGTTCGTAGTCATCATCGATTATTTCCTGCGGCTCCTCCACATCCACAAGGGCATTGGATTTCATGCGAAGCAGTATGGAAGCGTACAGCAATGTCCTTCCAGAGATGCGCAGATCCATTTTTTCCAGAGCCTCAAGCTGCCTGAGGAACTTATCCGTAACCTCGACGATATCAACATTCCATAGGTCGATCTCGCCGTTTTTCGCCATGTTTACAAGGATTTCGATAGGTTCTTCCAGTATTTCCTCGATTAGAACTGCTTCTCCTTCGGACATATTAATTCATATGAATTCGGAAAACTTTGCCTCATTTACAGATTAGTCTTCCGGTTGTTTTTTACGTATCTATTCCATACAATCCTGTTAAGGATTATATACCTACTGCTCTTTAATAGGTTCAAATTTATTTAAGGCTTGGCATAGCGCGGGGCATTTATTCGGTCTTACGGGATTGCTCAGGGCGTATGATACTACCCAAAAGGCTTCTTAAGATACAATAGAAAATAGAACGGGTTTCAATCCTTGTTTTAATGGATGTGCCTTTTGAATACCCTGTCCATCCTGTTAATCCTGTCTGAATCCTTACGTTTCAATCCTTGTTTTAATGGATGTGCCTTTTGAATCCGTAGGTGTAGGTTGCCTGGAGCCTGCGCCGCTGATTAAGTTTCAATCCTTGTTTTAATGGATGTGCCTTTTGAGATATGAAGAGCACTCGTCTTAAGTAAAGTAAATATCTTTTAGAATCTTTGTTTTTATGGTTGTGAATTT
>CABMIB010000020.1 GCA_902386135.1 uncultured archaeon | reverse complement strand
GGCATAGCATCGCGAGCATTCACGCAAAGATTCATTAAAACCTGATGCAACTGTGTGGCATCTCCAGATATTGTCCACAGGTCTTTAGCTATATCGGTTCTTATTTTGATTGATCTCGGGAATGTTTCTATTGCAATCTTCTCAATCTCAGATATAAGATGTGTTACCTGGAGAGCTGTATGCTCAGCCTCTATACCTCGTGTAAATGATGCAAGCCTTTTTGTCAGATTAGTTCCGTGGTGAGTGCTTGTTTCAAGAATAGTAAGCAATTTCTGGCTCTGTTCATCTTTGAGTTTTCCTTTTAACATTTGCAGGGATAGCATTATTGGTGTCAGCATATTGTTGAGGTCATGCGCTATTCCACCTGCAAGCGTGCCTATTTCCTCCATTCTTTGGGCACGCAGTAACTGAGCTTCAAGCTTGTTTTTCTCTGTTATATCAGTATTAATGATGAGTATAGAGCTCGATTTTGCCTTATTATCCCGTACAAGATTCCATCGGCTCTCGACAGTGATATCTCTGCCATCTTTCGTTCGTTGTCGAAGCTCGCCATTCCATTCTTCCGTCTCGATTACATTCCTCTTTGCTTCAATAAGCTTGAATGATTCTTCCTTGTTTTTATATAGAAGCTCATCCGCATTTTTGCCCAGGGCTTCTTCCACTGTATAGCCATATAAGCTTATAGCGTCTTTATTCCAATAGATTATGCAATGCTCTAAATCCAGTATGATAACAGCATCATATGTTTTATCGAGAAGGGGAGCATGCTCATGTATCTGCTTCTGGATATGTCTACATTTAGTGGTTTCTACATACATGGACATTAAATATCCCATCTGACTTCTTCAGCTAAAGACCGTCTTCCAGCAGCAACTACATCGAGCCATTTATAGACACACTCCCGCAGGAATACCTCCTCGATATTCTCTATTTCTTTTTCAATCCCATGAAAGAGAATATTCAGACAGGCTCTCATTATTTTCCTTCTTTCTATCATTTCTTTCACCTCTTGCCTCAGACTGATTGTCTAAGCACTTTTTTTACTATCTTTTGGAATATATACAGTATAAGCCATCCCCAAAAAATGAAAATAATAGTGCAACTGTCCTCAAAAAATGAGAAAGCATCATCAAATCATTACTTAAAATCTTATTAATAGATACAAAAGACGTTTTGCCAAAAACGCATGCAGATAGCCCGGCGATTAAACATCTTAATAATTGTCCACACTCACTTGTCATGTTACTAAAAATCCTTGATATTAGGATGGGCAAGCCTTTTCCAGAGCCTGATAATCTTATAGTTGCGCTCTTCCTTCTTAACTTCAACCGAAATCACCCCATTATTGATATGGACCGTTGCCTTACTGATTGCGCAGCGAAAATATCTTTCCTCGTTACCTTGGAGATTTATGATTGTCTTGACGTGCTGTATGAGCCCGGCTGCCTCTAAAAGTTTCAGCTTTCTGTAAACAGTTGCAAGGGGTATATCGAGTTCCTGGCTCAACTGGATGGCTGAACATTCCTTTACGGAGGTCAGAGAAATTATTGCTCGTGAGTGTTTATTTGCTAAAAGCTCAATAACTTGCTCTTCACCGTCCATGTCTAATTCATCCTGATTAGCTCTTTTTAACCGCTATCATTAGTGCAAACAGACCGAGTATATCAAAAAAATTTGAAAGTAATTTATCCATGCGAAGGTCTTCAACATAATAAAGGGAAGAAAATAGATTCCCTATTGTTATCAATGCAAAGCCTGCAGTAAGGTAAAGCATGGCAGAATTTTTTGTTCCTAAAAATGCTCGCAGTCCTATTATTGTTAGAGATATACCTGCTAAAAAACGAATAACGCTGATTAAGTTGTCGATCGAGTATGGCATGTTTCTCACTGAATTATTGATCCCAATTGTTCAATACTACCATTAATATTGGTTTGATGATAATGATTTCTCTTAGTATTATTTTTTGAGAATGGTTATACTACTATTTATAATCCAAGAACGAGTAAAATTCAGGCAAGGATGGAAGCGTGCTATGATTAATAAAACATATTCAAAGCAGGGAGGAATGATGGCATGACCTGTTTTTTAATGAAAATACCACCATCCCCAACCTTTGTCATGCTATCCCTCAGACCTGCATTTTTGCTCTCCTGAGTCGTATATCTTTTGATAAAAACGGGACAATAAATTTCAACGGTGTCAAGCAGCAAAAAATTATATGTTGAATTACTCAAAGATATTACTTTGTAAGTTTGCTTTTTAGGGTTTTAATTGTTATTTCCTTTCAGCAACGGCATTATAAACAAAAGCGATTATAGCCCCTCCAATCGCACCATCAAAAAATCCCTCCACTGCTCCTATAATACCTCCTAAAAATGAAGGCGTAAAACCGATATAAACCGATGACATCACATCAACGAATTTTGTCCCCCAGCCAAATATGGATGCCCAGCCAACGAACAGCATCGCTAATCCCCATGAAACACCAAGTCCAACAGCTAATGCTTTTACATTTAGTTTTTCCGTGCTCTGCCTCTCCTTTTTATTTATTAATCTGAAAGCTTATATAACTTCCTTGCATCCTATCCTGATGATCAACTAAACAGTGAATATAACAACACATGACTCCATATGCCCATCAACTTTTTAATATTTGAGTGAATATTTATACAGTTACTGCTATACGACTCAACGTTAGATATTTACATATATTGATAATGGTGGAATATCGTGAATTCCAGAAAGCTACAGAATATAGTTCCTTTTTTGATGTCGATGCTGGGAATTTATGTATTATCTCTGGGCATAGTATCAGTGGTATTCGGCAGAAAGCTATTTGAAAACCTCTCTTTTTTACAGCTTCACGGCGGTGGAACAGCTTCGATTTTCATTGGTATATTTATGATCATTCTTGGAAACGGATTAAGAGCAAGAACAAGAGCAAGCTGGTATATTGCAATATTTTTGATACTGACATCGTTACTCTCAATACTTGTTCGAGTCCGGGGATTCAGCCTGATTTATTTTGATGCGATTGGAATAAGTGCGAATATTTTGATACTGTCCCTATTGCTAAAATACCGAAAAGAGTACATCTTCCCATCAAGGACAATTTATTTACCGGTAGAAGGAAAGCTGGCACTGGCTGCAATATCAGCATCCGTGGTTTACGGAGTAGCCGGAACACTGTTACTCGGAAATCAATTTGAACCACCCATACATGACTTTTATACCGCCGTCTATTATACCTTTGTAATACTAACAACACTGGGGTTAGGAGACATTCTGCCAATAACCGATACATCGAGGCTGTTTACTGTGTCTGTTACAGTCCTGGGTATCGCTTCGTTTCTGGGGGCGATTACAACATTTGTAGGACCTGTGCTGCAGCAAAGAATGAATAAAGTGGTGAATGTTATGGAAAGTATGGAATTTACAGGATTTAGAGACCATTCTATCGTATGTGGATATACTCCACTATGTTCTGAATTTTTAAAAACCATGAAATCTATGAATATCCCGATAGTGGTAGTTGTCAGGGATCTGGAACTTGCAACTGCTTTGAAAAATGATGGATACATAGTATACCGGGAACATGCAGACAACATAGACGTGTTGCGAAAAGTGGGGTTAAAAAAGGCAAAAAATATCTACATCTGTTCCCCGGATGATGGATATAATCTACTGGTAGCTTTGACGATTCAAAAATTCAAAAAGCAAGAACATTTAAAGTGCAAAGTCACTGCTATTGTCAACTCTTCCAAGAATGCAGAGAAATTAGAAGATTTCTGTGATGAAATAATTGACGTGTCCCGTGTACTGAACGATCATATTATGAAAAACAAAAAACAGGAGATTTAGAGTTTAGAGTATTGTCTTTAAGTCTGAAGTTCAAATGGTATTTCTGCGAAGTATCATATAATAAAAATAGGGAGCGTATATAATGACAGATACCGCGAAACGCAGCGAGGGTCTCAGTACATTTACAGCCATTGCATTTGCTGTGGGGACAATGGTAGGAGCCGGGGTTTTTGTACTCAGCGGTCTAGTCATTGAAGTAGCTGGATCATCAGCTATCCTGTCATATCTGATCTGCGGCATTGTAGTCTCTTTCTCAGCACTCTCCTATGCAGCACTTGCCAGTATATTTCCCGAAGATGGAGGTGGGTACCTATTTGCCAGAAGAATGCTCGGCGGCTATCCCGGATTTCTTGCTGGTTGGGCTATGTATGTGAGTACATTAATCGCAGTATCATTCGTTCTCCTGGGTTTTGGGATATACCTCAATCTCCTGCTGGGAATAAATCTTGATCCAAGACTTGGCGCCATAGCTGCTGTAATCCTGCTCACAGCCCTCAACTTCCGGGGTCTCTCCGAGGCAGGGAAACTTGAGGTCGGTCTGGTCGTTACCAAGGTCGCAATCCTTATCCTGCTTGTGATTGCCGGGTTAATTCACATTCAGCATACTAACTTTATGCCGTTCATGCCCCAGGGAGCAGGTGGGGTTGTTAAAGGGATTACGATGGTCTTCTTTGCCTATATGGGTTTTCAGGTGGTCAGCATGATGGGCGGTGAGATCAAAGAATCAGGCAAGACAGTCCCTACCGCGACTCTTGCATCCATCGGCATTGTTGCTGTGATATATATAGGCGTGGTTATTGCACTCATTTCTGTAAACCTGCCTTCCTATGGTCAAAAAAGCGTTTTTGATGCCTCGGTTATACTGCTTGGCACATATGGGGGCTATGTAGTGGCATTTGCGGCGACTATATCTACCCTGTCATCAGCAAATGCCAATATCATCGGCGCATCGAGAATCACACTTGAGATGGCAAGCGAAAAGCAAATCCCCGGAAGGTTTACAAGACTTGTTAATGGCCAGCCTTTCAATTCTATACTTCTCGGTTCGGCAGTTACTACAATGCTTATCATCTACGGAAATCTTGATTTTATTGTGAATCTTACGAACACAGCAATGCTCAGCACGATGAGCCTTGTGAACATAAGTGCTTTCATGCTGGTTAAGAAAGAAATGCAGATGCCCCCTGAGAAAAGTTACTTCAGGATACCGCTAGGCACACTTTTCCCCATCCTGGGTGTGATTTCCTGTGTCCTGATGCTTTTAAGCCTTCCGCCGCCAACTATAATTATGGGCATTGTTACTTTACTTGTTGGTTCGATTCTTTATGTGATGGAAGATACGCCAAAAGGACAAATGGAAATAGTTAAGATTAGAAAGTTGCTCGGGCGGCCGATTAAAAGTGCAGATTTACTTAGTTTTCTTCCTCGTCAATTCCGCAAGCCATAGCCCAATGAGCGATTATTCAGTTTGATTTAGTACCCTGCATAACAATCCATAAATAGCTGTTGTGCTAAAAATAGTAACGGGGTGTAGTTTTATCAAAGGGGACAAGAATGGAAAAACCAGAGAGGTTAGATGAGTTTCTACGAAGTAATAGAGATAAAAGTGAAGACTTACATGAGCGAAAATATCAAATAAAACCTGGCCATATAATTAGCCCTGATTACCAGGTTTTTATGCGCGTATTCAAACAATTTTAAAAGAGGAAATTTATGGTAAGTAAATTATACAGACAGATATTAATTGCCACGGATGGCTCGGAATATACAAAAAAAGCGGTGGATTACGGGATAGAACTTGCAAATAATACAGGAGCAAAACTACATGCTATCTATGTTATAGATACCAGGGCTTATGACTCGATCCCGCTATCAGCCCCGATGGAATACGCATACTCTCTTTTAAGACAGGAAGGCGATACGGCTATAAAATATGTGGCAGATAGGGCAGAAGCCGCAGGTCTGGAGGTAGAGGGGATTATTACTGAAGGACACCCGGCTGATGAAATAATAAAGTATGCCGAAAAGAACTCAATAGACCTTATAGTAATGGGAACACTGGGAAAAAGCGGGATAAACAGGTTTCTTCTGGGCAGCGTTGCTGATAAGGTGATCCGCAACTCGAGAATACCAGTTATCGCAGTTCCTGTGAGAAACAAAAAGATAGAGCTATAACAGCTAAAGCCCGGATAATAATAGCAGTTCCCGGGAATTTTGTCTTAGCTATTGAAGCGCAGCAAGCCACCAACGCCGCCGAGATCTTGCAATATCGGGTTATCATCAACGAACTCAATCTTCGTGCCTGTTCGTTCAGCGAACTCAATGATTTCTTCTATCACATCGACCTCAGCCACTTTACCGCTGCAATTAGGACATTTATCCTTTATGCCGGAATCGAAAAGCTGGCATTTCTCACATATCCAGCCCCTCAGTCTATAACCATTACTTACCAGTAGCAATTCCATATGACCGTTTTTCACCGCGTCGATTATTTCTTCAAGACCGTAGACTGCAAGGCCATGCTTCAGTATTTCATCCTTTAATCGAGCCATGTTTTTAAAAGCTATCTCTTTTTCGTCTTTCAGGATTACTTCCTCACCCTGTGAAACAAGGTACCCATCGGCTGTATCAAAATCCACATCGATCGAATCCAGGATTTCACACTTAAGCTCGTTCGGCAGAAAATCTTTGAGCATTATCTTTGCATTGCCAGGACCAGCAATGATGATCTTAACAACATTATCTTTCGAAAATAATCTTACCATCTCCTCCGAGACTTCCTTCAGAAAATGCTCTATCGCACCCTGTCTCAACCTCTGGAAACGCGCCTGCGACATCCCACCTTTTTTATGCTTCTTCATGATGTCTTCAGTGATCCTGTCTTTATCCTCAATCCTGCCCGAGGAAACGACATATACCCTTGCCCGGTGGTTATCCAGAACGACCAGTCCGAATGTTTCATAGTCTTCCATCAATTTTGCAAGCGGTCGGATATACGGCGATGCATCTACGACCATCAGGTCTTCAACCGGCATACCCAATTTGTATGCTCTAAAAAATTCATGTTCATTCGATGCGAATATCGCAAGCCCTTTCTGCCCATGCTCCCTATCGTTCATACCCAGATATTTTTCGATATTTTGCATTGTTTTATCGAAATTCCCTATCAGCTCACTGTTTCCTTTTAACACAGATCTACATGCCTTTTTCCGTTTCTCGATAAATCTCTCATTCGTTTTTTCCAGGTTCATATACAGGCTAACGAACGATTCCCTGCTCCCAAAATCATATATTTCAGAAAGTTTTTTAATATCCATCTCTTTCAGGTCTGCAAACATATAGCTGAGGAGAGACTTTCTGTATTTATATTTAACTTTCTGATCTTGTAAGAAGACGACCGCTCTTTTGCACCTGCCAAAATATCATCCAGTTATCCGTATCCGTTCACATCTCGATCCGCGTTATAACCCCGTGGATCTTATGGGCAGGAAGTTTATAGAACTGGACGAACGCGGGCGTAAGTTTCTTAATTACGGAATAGATCTTCCAGATGATATTTTCAGTCACGATATCCTCAATGCCGTAGAGAATGATCTTTTCATTTATTCCTGAAGCTTTCAGTATCTTCTCCACATCCACCACTTCCATGTATCCCATATATATCTCGAAAATCCTCAACCCGTCTGCAAGGTGATTCTTAAAAGAACCGCTTATACCGTAGGGATTTTCCGTTTTTATAAGCGAAACGATGATGTTATCCTCATAAATTATGTTGTTGTTGAACATGGTATTGACAATGTAAGGCGGAATCTTTTTTACATCCCTTGCAAAGAAAAGCGCAGTTCCTTTTATCTTGCTCATATTTTTATATATGTAGTTATATTTTTCAAGAAATTCATCCAGGTCCATCGGCTTGAGTGCGGTGGACAGCCGTTTCTGCCCGGATGTATATATCATAATTATGCTGAAAGGAACGAACGCCAGAACGAGTGACCAGTATCCGCCGTAGGGCAGCTTGTGCAGGCTTGATAGAAGGAACACCATATCAACGAATGTAACGAACAACGATGCCATGGTTTTGAATTTTTGTCTCTTCAGGTAAAATATCCATGTCATCATTATGCCCGTAAGCGTCATGGTCCCTGTAACCGCAAGACCGTACGCCTCGGCAAGGTATTTGGATTCCTTGAATAAAAACATGACAAATAGAACAGAAACAAGCAAGAACCAGTTTGCGAAGCTTATGTATATCTGTGACATCATTTCCCTGGATGTATAATCCACTTTAAGCATGGGCAGTAAACGGGTTGTGATACCCTGGTAAACTATGGAGAACATCCCGCTTATCATCGCCTGCGAGGCTATGACCGTTGCAAAGATACTGATTATGAGAAATGGTATATAGAGTATCTGTGTCTGCTGGAATATCATCTCAAAGAGCACGTTTTTTGCCTCGGGGTGCTGAATAACAAAAGCTCCCTGCCCAAGGTAATTCAATATAAGGGCAAAAAATACAAAATACCAGGCCCTAATGATCGGGAGCTTCCCCATATGCCCCATATCGGCGTATAATGCCTCCCCTCCTGTGGCGCAAAGTATGACCTGGGACAGCAAAAAGAATCCGGCGATACCGTTTTCTAACAGGAATTTAATGGCGTAGTAGGGATTTACAGCCTGTAGAACGGACGGAACATGAAGGATCGAGACTAAACCAAAGGCCGCGATCGATATGAACCAGACCGCCATCAAAGGGCCGAACGTCCATGCAACTTTTTCTGTACCTTTGCTTTGAAAGGTAAAAAGCAATATTGCAATTACGGCAGCAATAATTACAAGCGTATCAGGCGTTGTCCCTTCAAGTCCCGGAACCAGTGTTAACCCCTCAACAGCGCTCAGTATGCTGATGGCAGGGGTGATCACACCATCTCCGAAAAGAAGGGATATGCCTATAAAAGTGAGCAATGTGACAAACGCCACCCGCCTCCCGGACTTTAACATCGGTAGAAGTAACTCGCGCAGAACAATGGTGCCCCCTTCACCTTTCTGACCAAGGCTCATGGCAAGCCATGCGTATTCCACGGTCACGACTGTGATAAGCGTCCAGATAATAAGGGACAGGATACCCATCACATGGGCTTGCGTCGGCTTTGTGAGGAGGAAGATAACAGTAAGTGTATATATCGGGCTTGTTCCGATATCGCCGAAAACGAGCCCGAAAGATTTTATTATCCCATTAAAGGTTTTTTTATCAAGCATTGTTCATTTTTCTCCTGTAACCGGTTCATCATCAGACTTCTCCTTAAAATTCACTTAATGGTTTTAATGGTTTCTAATTGATCACTCACAAAGAGGAGGAAGATAAGCGGGGAGTGGGAGTGGGGTGGTATTGGTGGAAAAAAGTACCCGCTTATCTCGTTCGTTGTAAAACGAACAGGTTCTTTTTATGTGATGGATATTTAAGTAGTTTTCGTTCAATCATACATTTTGTCCATAAAAACTTAAAATGGGCTCAGATCAATGAGCCCATATCAACAACTTCCGCCTGGCTTGCCTGCACATCCTCTATTTGCAGGTCGTTCTCCCCCGGGACCGTTATATTGCCATCAAGCGTGGATGCCTGCGAAGTTGGGTTCTGCTGTGACTGTTCTCCAGGCGATTTGCCCACGCAGCCGGATAATACCACCACCAGCATAAGAAGAACAGCCAGGATCAAATATAGTCGTTTCATTTCGCTCTCCTCCTTGAGATCACATCATTTTTCAGGGCATTGAACTTCTCCTGCGCTTTTTTAAAGTCTTCTTTAGCGCCGGCAAGGTCATTATTCTTGTATTTTGCGTCAGCCGAATCGACAAGAGCTTTAATATCACTGAGCTTTGCCTTCTCGGCAGACACGTCGATGCCGCGCTGCTCCGCAGAGTCGAGCATCTTCTCGCCATTTGCGATTATTTCCCTGGCTTTTGTTATCGCCGCTGCGGCTCTCTGGCTCTGTCCTGTGCCCATTGCAAGTTCCGCAAGCTCCTTGTATTTATTCTTTATCTCCTCCCTGAGGGTCTTATATTCTGCCGCTTCTGGTGTATTGCATTTACCAAGACCTTCACCCTTGCAGGATGCGATCCCTGCGTTCATGGCATCAACAAGCTTGCTCCTGAGTTCTTTTATCTCATCCAGCTTTGCCTGCAATGCGTTCACATCGATCCCCTTCTCTTTGGCTTTATCAAGCCTTCCCTGGGCACGGGCATTCGCCAGGTCAAAGAGTTCAAGGTTCCTGTCCTTTCGAGCCTCGCGCGCTTCGGTTACAAGTGAATCGAAATAGTCGCTATTCTGCTCAAGCGCTGAGTTCAAAGCATCTTTTGCCGCCGTCTCGTTGCCTGCCACAATCTGCTTTACCTCAGCCCTGAAGCTGGTGACGGTTTCCTTCATCCGGGATACAATGCTTATTCCTTTCTTGTAATCATTTGCATCTGCTGCTGCCTTGAGCTGGTCGCTCAGGGAGATGAAATCGTCCTTTAATGTTACAAGCTTTGATGCATCCTTGCCCTGTGCCTGCACGTAGCCTACCAGAGCTTCCATGCCGACCCTGTGCTTCTCTATCGGCAGCAATGCGTACCTGTAAAGCACCATACCCTGTTTTGTCGCTATGACAGAATCAGCGGGTGCTGCAGTCTTTGAATCATCAAAAGTCTTTGCAGTCGCAACCTCGGATGCGGTCTCTGCATTTGGCTCTTTTATTGTCTCAACGCTTGGCACCTCGGCAGGTTCGGCCTCGACCGTGACCCCTGTTACGTCCTGTTCGCTGATATCGGAACTTGATAGTTCTTTTGCTTTGTACGCTTCGTTGAGCACCCAGACGACATCAGTCCTGCGCAGTTCGCCGTGCCTGTAAGCCTCTGTCAGTATCCATTTCACATCATCCTTGCTAAGCTCACCGGCTTTGTACGATTCCATTATAAGCCATTTGACATCGGCCCTTGTAAGCTCACCATGGTTGTAGGCTGCCGTAATAAGGACCCGGATGTCCTCCCGCGTAAGCTCATTGTTCCTGTACGCCTGCATGAGCATCCATTTTATATCCTCGCGCGTGAGTTCGCCGTGATTATATGCAGCTATCACGATAGCGCGCACGTCGTCGCGGTTAAGTTCGCCAGCCTTGTAAGCCTGCGTAACGAGCCATCTCATATCCTCGCGTGTAAGCTCACCGTTCTTATATGCATGGGTTATCAGCCATGCAACATCATCGCGTTTCAGTTCGCCTGCCTTGTATGCCTCCGTCACCATGAACTTGACATCGGCCCTTGTAAGCTGCCCGTTCTTATACGCCTCCGCTATTACGAAGCGCACATCATCTCTTGTGAGGTCGCCTCTTTTGTAAGCTTCGATGATTATCCATCGCAAATCCTCTCTTGTGAGCTTACCTTCTTTATACATCTGCCCGAGCAGCCAGCGCAGATCATCCCTTTTCAGCACATTATGGTTGTAGGCTGCGGTTATTGCTATCTTCAGGTCGGCTTTTGTAAGCGTGCCTGCTGTGTATTTTTCACTCAGCTCGGTCTTGACCGCATCACGGGTTATCGTGCCCTTGGAATAGCTATTTATAGCGTCAGTTGCAGAGCCGCCCGAAACATCGGTATTTGCATATGCAACTGTCGTAATTGCCGTCAAAACCATTGCCAGTATCACAATGGTCCTAAATCTATTCATACTATCAGTCTCCATGACCGTAATAATATTATTATTCCAAATATTTATATCCAGTAGATAGTAATATAAAAAACAAAAAACAAATAAAGTTTTTATATATTTTACTTAATCTGCCAATTCCGAAGGCTGCAGCAGTATGCCTGAGGGTCTTACCCCGATAACCGCCCTATAAACGTATGTTTTATGTTTTTGCCCCGGAATACCCTTAGAGCCCGGTTTTCTTGATGCATTCCAGTTTTGGCAGTACTATATGGAATGTGCTGCCGTTACAATCGCTTTCAGCCCAGATGGAACCATAATGGCTTTCCACTATGCTCTTGCATATCGAGAGCCCAAGGCCCGCTCCCCCGTATTTCCTGCTGTTTGAACCGTCTATCTGGTAGAACCTTTCGAATATGCGGGAGAGCTGGTCATGCGGGATACCGATACCTGTATCGGTTATGCTGATTTTAACTTCGTTCTGGTTCTCTTTTGCAGCTACTGTTATCGTTCCTTTCTGCGGTGTGAATTTTATTGCGTTAGCCAGCAAATTGGTGATGACCTGTGTAAGCCTTCCCTCGTCTCCCCATATACTGGGAAGCGTACTTATATTCTGGGTTATCGTGATTTCTTTATATTTAGCCTGTGGCTGTACATCCTGCATGCATTTTGAAATTACATCCCCGATCGAGACCAGTCCGAACCGCATCCCGAATTTGTTCTTTTCAAGATGCGAAACATCAAGCAGGTCCTTTATAAGACGGATTAACCTGTCCGAATTCCGCAGGATTATCTGAAGGCTCTTTTTCTGCCCATCATTGATTTTCCCTGTGGTCTCATCATAAAGCAGCTCGGTGAATCCCCTGATGGATGTAAGGGGCGTTAATAGTTCATGTGTTATGTTTGAAATGAATTCAGTCTTTATTCTGTCAGCTTCAATGAGGTCTTCGCATGATTTCTTGAGCGTCTCATGATATTCCTGGATTTTTTGTTCCAATCTCCTTTTTTCAGTTACGTCCCTGGCGATGCCATGTACGCCTGTTATCCTGTCGCCCTCCCTGATAACACGGGTTCTTATCTCAGCCAGTCTATGGTCTCCGTTCTTACAAATTATCTCAAGGGTTGGCGGTTGCTCCAACTGGTCCCCTCCGGAGATCTGTTTTTGCAGGAGTTCAATGGAAACTCTAAGGCTCTCAGGCGTAAGCCATCTCGATATATGGGACCCGATCACATCTTTCTTTGTACATCCAAGTGCCTTAAGCCCGGCATTGTTTATTGTCTGGAAATAGCCCTCAGTATCCAGAGTATACATAGGGTCATCTGCTTTCTCAAAGAGATCCCTGTATTTTACCTCGGATTCTATCAGCTCCTGTTCCAGCATCCTTTTTTCGGTTATATCCCTGCCAATGCCATGTACTTCTTTTACTTTATCACCGTCTTTGATGATACGCCTTCGTATCTCTATCCATCTGTGCTCCCCGTTCTTGCATATCACTTCAAGAATGATTGGACTTTCTACAGGTTCTCCGGCTGTTCTTTTCTGCAGGTCTTCCCGGGCGATATTGAGACTTTCAGGTGTAATCCATTCCGATATGTGCGTGCCGATAATCTCTTCTGTTGTGCATCCAAGCAGCCTGAGCGCTGTGTTATTTACTTCTTTAAAATAACCTTCACCATTGTAAATGTAAAGAGAATCATTTGCATTCTCGAAAAGATCCCTGTATCTTTCTTCGGATTCGTATAACTCCTTATAAGCATTTTTTACTTTATCCTCAAGGCATCCTTCATACTGCTCAAGCTCCTGTATATTATTTTTTAGCCTGCTGCACATCCTGGCATTCTGGACAACAGATGCTGCCTGGGATGCAGCTATTGTTACAAAGTCTATCTCGTCCTCTGAAAACCGGTGCACCTCAGCCATGTAAACGTTCAATAAGCCAATGACTTTTGATTCTCTTTTCATGGGAGTGAAAATAATAGATGAAAATCCATGTTCCTTTGTGAGATGCAACCAAGGCTTACCGCTGGGTTCCTCAAATGCGTTTTGGACTATGTAGTGTTTCCCGGTCTTTAAAACGCAGCCAGAGGGACTGTAAGTCAGAGGCACGCCCGCTTCTCTTGCTGCTTCATGCACTCTTTCGGGATAGTCCTGCCCCAGACCATATGAAGCTGCCATCCTTACTTCATCGGTATCTTCGTCTACCAGCATAATGGTACCTGAGTGCGCATTAATAGTTTCGCACGCAATCTTCAGGATATTTTGCAGGATTTCCTTAAATTCAAGAGTGATATCTATAGACGCAATATCTGATAGTGCCTTGAGCTTTCGTTTTTTGTCATCCACAGTCTCAAAGCTCCGGATTCTGCGGGCATGTCACGGATCTCTCCCCCCTTAAGAAATATATACAGGTACCGCAGTCGGTGCATTCGTTGAACGGTTGTTCATTTGCCGATTTTTTAACAAACGAAGGGTCTGCCAACTGCGGCCTGCATATAGCAACAAGATCTGCTTCCTTTTCCGAAATGATTTTATCTGCAAATTCCAGGCTCCGTATATTCCCCGCGCATATCACGGGAACATCTACAGCCTCCCGTATTCCTTTTGCGAGGTATACATGCACACCTTCGCCCATATCCAGTGAGGGGGCCATATGAGCCATGCTCGCATACGTGCCTGCCGCCACGCTAATGACATCAGCCCCTGCCACTTCAAGTCTGTGCGCTATTTTCCGCGTCTCATTAAGAGTGAGCCCGCCCTCAACGAACTCATCTCCGCTTATGCGGCAGGAGAGCGGTACATCTTCTATCTTTTCTTTGACTTTTTCTATAATCTCGGTAAAAAACAGCGCCCTGTCTGTTCCGTATTTATCCTTGCGTTTATTCGAATAAGGTGAAAGGAAGCCGCCGATAAGGTAACCAAAGGCGCCGTGAAGTTCTATTAATTTCGCGCCAGCCTTTTTAGCCCTTACGGAAGCAGCCACAAAATCGTCCTGTATCCTCTCTATCCCGTCTTTATCAAGTTCCACAGGGACCTCTTTCATGACAGGACATGGGATGGCAGATGGAGCGACGGGCTGGTGGCCGGTCATCATGGATAAAGTCTGCCTGCCGGCATGTATTAACTGGGCTGCCGGGACTGCCCCGTTTTTCCCGATGAGACTAAAAAGTTCTTTCAGTGGGGCTATATGCCTGTCATGGTTTATCTTTAAAACGTTCGTTTGCGGGGTGCCTTCATCAGAGATCGCTATACATCCGGCTATTATCATACCTGAGCCTCCTTCTGCGAGCTTCCCGTACATCTTCATCAATCTTTCAGTAACAGTACCATCGGATGAGGCGAGATTTGTCTGAAAAGCCGGAAAAACAATACGATTAGGCAGGCTGATATTGCCGATTTCAAGAGGTTTGAATACACTATTTAAGCCCATATAATGTATTGTAGGTATTAACCTGTTTTAAACTTATCTGAATGCTCACGTTATGCTGTTGTCCGATAGCTTCATAAAGACAGATAATAGTAATTCGTTCGATGATCCAAGATTATAAAGACCTGGCAGAATTTATCCTGAAAAATTACAGGAATAAGGTTGTGGAAGTAGGAGTGGGCAGCTTGCCGCAGGTCGCACTTTTATTAAAGGACATGATGGATGTGGTCGTAACCGATGTCAGTGAGCAGGAACACGCAGGCGTCAGGTTTTGCAGGGACGATATATTCTCTCCCGATATGGGCATATATACAGGCGCCTCCCTTATATACTCGATAAGACCGCCAATCGATATGCAGGAAGCGATAGCCAGGGTAGCTAAGGAGGTAGGGGCCGATATGATTATCAGACCGTTCGGGAATGAGAAGGCTGACCTGAGGATTGTTTATAACAATTGTAAACTGTTAAATTATAAGAAGGCAAGGTTTTATTTGTATAGAACCGTATTGTAGACTTTTTATGTTTGTAGTAGCTATTTATATATACTAAAATTTAGATAGTATAATTAGTACTGAAGGCAAGACGATGAGTGACTATACACTAGGTATCAAAGAAATAGACGCGGCAATAGGGGGCATAAGAAAAGGCTCGAATATAATGCTGATAGGCCCACCTATGAGCGGTAAGGAAGTCATTCTGTATTATATTATGTATTACGGTGCCGCGAAGAACGAGAATGCTGTAATAACGGTAACGACCCGCGAATCAGCGACCAATATTCTGGAATGGTTCAAAGATCATAAACTGGCCCTGCCATTATCAAGGATCGGGATAGTTGATTGCGTCACAAAGACTCTTGGCGGCGCGGCTGTTGAGAATGAGAATATCAAAATAGCGAGCAGCCCTGTTGACCTGACAGGGATCGGAGTGAAAATAAGCCAGTTCTTTGAAGAGTACTATATGAAAAAGAACATTCGGAAAACCCAGCTACATATAAACTCACTCTCGACGATATTGATGTACTCAAATATTCAGACTGTTTTCAGGTTCCTTCACGTTTTCACAGGACGTATCAAAGCCACAGGGGCGCTCGGGGTATACACGATAGAGAGCGGTATGCATGATGAACAGTCGATTGCTACCTTAAAACAACTTTTCGACGGTATGATAGAAATAAAATCTGAAAATGATAAGAATTTCATACGGGTGGTGGGTTTATCTCCGAAACCCACTCCCTGGTTCGAATATGAGATAGAAGGTGCCGACGTAAAGATCATCGGGAGAAAATAGCATGGTCGAGACCGGTATCCCAAAACTGGATGAGTTCTTGAACGGGGGAATACCTAAAGGCAAAAGCCTTATTTATTATATCCAGCCGGGTGTTGAGGGGGAGGTTTTCGGGATGCAAACGGTTTACAATGCGCTAAAAAAAGGCGGAAATTGCGTCCTCGTGGTTTCCAGCACAATACCGGATATCCTGAAAGGCCAGTTCAAGGAATTCGGATGGGATATCCAGCCTTATGTCAACAGGTTGTTTTGTGTTGATGCTTACAATCCCCTGATCGGCGCTCCCTCAAATGAAAAGTACATTGTTTCGAACCCGGATAACATTGAAGGTTTTAATAAAATAATAATTGGTTTAATAAAGGAATTGCCGCCAAGCACAATAGTGTTCGGCTCCCTCTCAACCATAATGGACCTGTGCGGTGAGAAAGAAACCATCGAGGCTGTCAGGGAGTGGAACAAAATGGCAATGCTGTACGACCATATCATGGTCTATAATTTCACAGCCTGGCCTTACTCTGAGGAAACACTGAAATTAATAAAAGGGGAACTGTTCAATGCTGTCATTTCCATCGGCGGAATAGCCGAACGGGTCATATTCGGGCAGTATTTCGGTATTCTTAAATCGGACTGGGCAAAGGAAATTAAAAAATCCATGCTTTTCAGGGTGCTGCGTCCCGGCGGGATAAAGCTGTACATACCGAAGATACTTGTTACGGGACCGTTTGATTCCGGTAAGTCCACGTTCGTGCATGCGCTCTCGACCAGGGCGATATCTGTTGATAGGCTTGGAACAACAATAGCCATGGACCACGGTCATGTTGATTACAAGGGTTTCAGTGCGGATATTTTCGGTACACCCGGTCAGGAGAGGTTTGACCCGATAATAAAGCTGTTAAGCGGCGAATCCATGGGCGTTTTCCTTATTGTGGACTCCACGAATCCCACGGACTTCATCCGCGCGAAGCAGATGCTGGAGATCACCAAATCCTATGGTCTGCCGTACGTGGTTGTAGCCAATAAGCAGGACCTACCCGGGGCTTTGACGCCTGAAGAAATAAGATCACAGTTCAACCTGCCGGAAGATGTCCCTATTGTCCCTGCGGTGGCGAAGGACAGGAAAGGGGTATTTGAGGCATTTGAAGTGCTGATAGATAAGATAACGGGAGGAACCTGATGCCCGATACTATTGATATGGTAGATAAAATCCTCACAGACCTCAAGAAGGTCGGGGGTGTGGAAGCCTGTGCAGCCGCAAGCAGGGACGGGCTACTGATCCGCGGCATTTTACAAAAAGAGCAGCTTGCAGAATCGATCGCTGCAATGTCCGCCACTATGCTTGGAGCGGCTGAGACCGCTACCATAGAGTTCGGGAAAGGCATTCCTCAAAGGGTTATCGTGGAAACGGCTAACGGACGGTTGATCGCAGCAGGCGCCGGACCAAAAGCACTGCTTATCGTTATTGTGAATTCTGAAACCGGCTTGGGGTTAATACTTCTTGAGCTTGAGAAAGCAGCAACGAAACTAAAAGAGTTACTGGCATGATAAAAAGACATGGGACGGATTCGGCACTTGAACCGACATTGCACATAGGTAAGGCGGGTATAGAGAGCGTTGTCGAAGAACTGAAACTACAATTGAAGAGCAGAAAGCTTGTAAAAGTAAGATTCCTCAGGACCGCTTTTATCGAGGGGGATAAAAAGGGATTGATGCAAAAACTGGCAGACCTGAGCGGTTCGGAACTTGTCCAGACCAGGGGAAATACTGCTGTGTACAGCCGAAAAGGGTAAATACTATCCGATAGATTAATCACCCCCCATTAAGTATAAAGATAATCTCATTACATAAGAGATGATTTTACGGAGGATCAAGATTGACGACAGTATATGACGTGCCCGCAGAAACGCTCATAAATAGCGTGGCACAGAAATTAAAGAACGACCAGACGGTCAAGCCCCCAGAGTGGGCGAAATTTGCAAAGACAGGCTGCCACAAGGAACTTGCGCCGGATAACTCCGACTGGTGGTTCGTCAGGTGCGCTTCGTTATTAAGACGCATCTATATCGACGGACCTGTCGGGGTCTCACGCCTGCGGAGCTTCTACGGAGGCAGGCACAGGAACGGAGTTACGCCTGTGGATTTCTCAAAAGGAAGCGGCTCGGTCGCAAGAGAAGCACTGCAGCAGCTTGAGAAATCAGGTTTCATTAAAACCCAGAAGACAGGCAGGACTATCTCCCCGCAGGGGCAGGCGTTCATGGATAACGCGGCGAACGAAGTCAAATTAGAGCTTGTTAAAACAAACCCGGCTATGGCCAAATATTAGAATATGGACGAGGATATCGAAGAGATAAGACAGCGCAAGCTTGAGCAGTTACAGCAGCAGCAGTACGCTGCACAGGCGCAGGGTGCCCAGCAGGAGCAGGCGCGCGCCGAGTACGAGGCAAAGAAGCAGGCGATACTGCGCCAGATACTCACGCCTGAAGCAAGAGAGAGGCTGAATACCCTCAGGATGACCAAGCCCGAGCTTGTGGCTAATGTCGAGGCACAGTTAGTTTCACTTGCCCAGAGCGGAAGGCTCCAGACTAAGATTGATGATGCCAAGCTCAAGGCGCTGTTGCTTCAGTTGCAGCCCAAGAAGAGGGATATGCAGATACGAAGGGTTTGAGCAACCCCAAACCAAGTACCGAATCAAAAATCCTGAAAGTCTCAAGTATCTCTTCAGCAGATTCCTTCCCCGGCTCAATCCTACCGACCCCATCCGCAAACTCCTCCATCATTTTCAACGCCTTCCCTGTGTTCAGGTTATCATCCATAGCGCGCTCAAATTCCTTCCTTGCTCTCTGTACGATTTTTGATGCATCATCCCTGCCGTCCGCATTCCGCAGCCTTTCTATGATATTATGGATCCTCTCAAGCTTTTTCCCGCATTCCTCTATCCCGTCGAATGTGAAATTCAACCGTCTCCTGTAACTCATCGACAGCAGCAGGTATTTTACAGCCATCGGCTCAAACTCCATCCTGACAAGCTCGGCCAGGGTATAGGCATTATTTAATGATTTTGACATCTTCTTGCCGTTTATCATAAGATGCCTGCAGTGGAGCCAGTATTTTGACGGGTTCTCGCCGAACGCCCCGGAATTCTGGGCTATCACGCTTTCATGGTGAGGATAGATATTATCCACTCCTCCCCCGTGTATATCAAAACGTGTCCCGAGATACTTTGTGGACATGGCGGAACATTCTATGTGCCAGCCCGGGCGGCCTTTCCCCAGCTCTGTTTCCCAGAAAACATCCCCGTCCTCTTTCTCGTACGATTTCCAGAGGGCAAAATCCGAAAGTATGGCTGAATCTTCACCCCATTCATCGCGCTTTATTTTCTTTTTCCCCGGCTTCAGCCTTAAATGCGAGAGTTCCCCCCAGCCGTTGAATCTTGTTACATTGTAGTATATAGAGCCATCCTTTCCGCGATAGGCATACCCGTTTTCCATCAATTTCTTAATTATCCCTATCATCTCAGGTATATGTTCCGTAGCTCTCGGGAAAACATCAGCAGGTAGCAGATTGAACGTTCCCATATCCTCAAAAAACGCCTTTGAATAATATTCTGTCATATCCGGCAGCGCCTTTCCTTCTTTTTTAGCCGTTGCTATGGCTTTATCCTCTATATCGGTGATATTCATCACTCTTTTTACCCTGTAGCCCCTGGCTCTGAGGTATCTTACAAGCACATCCTCAAATATGAATGTCCTGAAGTTCCCGATATGGGCATACTGGTAGACCGAAGGACCGCATGTGTAGATGCCCACGATATCGCCAAGAGGCTGGAAGCTCTCTTTCTGCCGTGTAAGGGTATTAAAGAGTTTTAGCATTTTTTACATCTTCCTGAAACTTAACACTCCCAGAACCATCATAATCGCTGAAAAAATCAACATCACTGAAATGTCAAGGTAGAATGGAAAATGGTTAATACCAAGTATAATGCCGCGCACAGCATCCACGCCATAGGTCATAGGATTGATGTATGTCAGTGTAGTAAGCCATGCGGGTATATTTACCAGTGTGAACAAGGCGTTGCTGAAGAAAAACATGGGCCACATGACAAAGTTAATCACAAGACCAAAACCTTCGGGACTCTTCAGGTTTGCGCCTATCACCAG
>CABMIB010000019.1 GCA_902386135.1 uncultured archaeon | reverse complement strand
GTTATCTGTCAGTCCCCCATTCAAAAAGAATGCGCAGATGCAGAATTGTCAGTTCCACAGTCTGTGTTATTTTTCCTTCTTTTGGTTCTCTTGGCTTGTCCCGGAAGCTTTCTCTTCCCTGGTGAAACGCTCTTTTGCACCATCTGTGCACAGTCTGACGTGTTGCATCAAACAGACCTGCAATAAAGCTTTTATTGTACCCCTTCCTATGTAATGCTGCGAAAGACTTTTGCAGCTCAGGGGTGGTTCTTAGCATAAATTTTGCCCCTGAGACTCTCATTCAGAAATGAGGTGATAAGTGTAACGTTTAGAGGTTTACTTTACAGATAATTTCCTGCAAAAAGGTAAACAACTCATTTTCCACTAAAGAAGCACCCGTATGCCCGATGTAAACTGTCGCGGTTGTCCAGCGGTCTCTTCACTGTTGTGCACTCGCCTGGAACTTTGCCATCTGTTCGAGAAAACGATCCATAGACACGATATGCGGGGCATGACCGGCGGGCATCTCTACGACCTGCGCATGAGGAAGCTGCGCGGCGAGCGCATTGATTATCTGGTGCAGGAACTTTGCTGAACCTGTGCCTTTCACCAGCAGTACCGGGCACTGAAAGGCGCGCAGCCGCAGGGTTATCCCTGTGACGAAAAGGCGCACTTGTGTTGAGGAGAGAACGCCTGTGCAGCATCCATACCTGCCACTGAGGCAGCTCGCGTGGTGCCTTGCCCGGCGGACACAGACCCACTGCACGCACAAACTGCTCAAGCTGCGCTTCGCTTACATCGCCATGGATATTCTTACACAATGCCAGTAGCGACTCGTACTCCTCCCCAGACGGTTTTTGCGTGCCCAGTGCCCACAACGCAAGCAGCTCGATGAGAGTCAGGGTGCGCACCCGATCCTGATGATTGAGAGCGTAGTCAAGAGTTATAGCGGCACCATATGACCATGCCGCCAGATCCGCTGGCGCTGTCAGCCTCAGCCCATTAAGCGTGGCTTCCAGTGCCATGCTCTCCATCTTCAGTGAGTAATCTGATGGTAGCTTGCTGTTCAGAAGCCCGTACTCTACCGAGATCAATTGTACACGAATTACCTTCCTCATGGAGGCAAGGCGCCGAGCGTGCGGCTCCCAGCTCAACCACCCCATGAGCCCTCCCGGTATTAGCACAAGCGGGGCACCCTCTCCGGTAACTTCCGCTTGCATTTGGACGTGTTGGAGAGCTTTTTCCATATTTAACCCCCTTTATCTCTCTAATAATCTATCGTATCCAGGGAACTTATAATTTTCTCCGCTTCTCAAAGAACAAAGACTTTCAACATTTCTTCCGCCAACCACTTTAAATCCCATTTTGCTATCCAAACGGATAACAGCAACCCTACCCAAAATGTTTGTCTTGTCATTTGAAACTCAAAGATGGATCTGTACTTCCTCATCACAACTAACCAGAGAAGACTTCCAATCAGTCCGGCTGCGAATGTCCACGGTGTAACTTCATTCACATACACCCCGATACTTCCAAACAATGCCCCGGGTTCCCTGTGTACAGTAAACCCGAACCATCCGTAACGCATATTCAGCCCCTTCCCGACAATAATATGACTCAATTCATGCACACCCGCAATACCCGGCCAGACCCATATCAAGCCTCCGTATTTTTCTTTCATTTCGTTCCAGGATATCCGGTGTTTTCGTTTCATATTATCAACTGTAAATCCCACCCTCATTATTGCCCGTCCCGCCTCGGCAGATTATTTACAAACGAATGTGTATTTAAGCCTTCTTATTTTTTAGGCACCTGAAGTTCAGGTTTTGGGAGGCATCTTATACCTTGCTCTTTATTTTCTGCAGGTGGCTTCTAACAATCGAATAGGGGAACAGGACCATCGGGCGAAGTCCATCAGCGGTGGAAATGTCCCTTACTCCCCTTTCGACTTCAGCAATAAGCTCCCGCATGACGATCTTTTCTTCAACCTCTCCGGTCTCCTTTACCATAGCCAGCCTGTGGATGGAATACAGGCCTGTTAAAGCTGCAAGTAAGAATAAAAAGCCCCAATCCTGCAGGAAAAATGTTGTAAAAACCTTCTCTTCCGACGGACTTATCCAGTTTATAGTCCCGAAGAGTTTATATCCGGTAAAGATATCGGCAAGCGTGCCCCCGAGGATGGGTGCAATGCCGGCGGCTAACGAATTGATGAGGCCGTTAGCTGCCAGATATGCAGTCGCCTGCCCCTTCGGTGCCAGCTTAAGCCCTATGTTCCCGGAAGCCAGGGTAACTCCTGCCGTGGAAATGCCTGTAAAGATATGTATGGCTATCAGCAGCAGGATAGTAAAGATCCGTCTCTCGGGAAGTATCGTGTAAGTCCATGCAAAGATGCATAGCAAAAATAAAGGGCCGCTGACCCCAAGCACGGATTTGTTGCTGAAGCGGTCAGTGAGCCTTCCCCAGATACGCAGGAATAAAATATTCGCTATCTGGCTCAGTACCATAAGGGCGATGATAAGCGTCAAATCCAGCTTCAATACTTTGAGCATATAAACCGTGAAGAAAGGAGCTGCAAGGTTGACCGCGAAATTCCAGGAACTCATGAACATAATAAGGCGCTTAAAATTAACATCCTTGAGAGGCTTCAATATCAGTTCGAAAAAATTTATCTTCTCTTCAAGAGGCACCATGCGCGGCTCCGGGATGGTGGATACAAAATAAACTCCAAGCAATCCCACGAGTGAACCGAGGACGAAAAGGACCGAATAGCCGTATGCATCATACTGGGGGAATAGCTTCCCCCAGCGTTCGATGTAAAACCCGGCAGCCAGACTGAACGGGATACCCATTGCAATAGAAATGCTCATCCTTTTTGAGAAAACCGATCCAAGGCGATTATGCGGCAGGAAATCATGCATCCATGAATTCCAGCTGCTTCCAGCCAGGGCGCCCAGGGCTGTACTTAATAATATTGCTATCACGAGGACTGTCAATCTTTCGTTATCAGGAACCATGAATGGGATTAAGGCGATCAACAGCCAGAGAAGCCGGCTTGAAGCGGCAGCATACATACAGATTTTCCGCCTATTGCGAAATTTCTCGATCAGATAAATCGAAGGGATCTGGATCAACTGCACCAGGGGAGGGATTGCGGCTAAAAGTCCTATAAGTACGTTAGAGGCCCCAAGCTTCAGAGCGAAGGCGACAAGAAAGACACCTCCGGTCAGGGCTGCCATAACTTCCGTGGTCAAACCATCTTTTATGAACGCCTTGAGCCCTTTTTGGAAATCTTCCTCTGTTAATGTATCTTTAGCGTCGGGGCTCATCTTATAATTTCGTTTCTTTTGGTCAGTTGTTCAAGAAGTTCCATAACTTCAATGTGACTGCGCACATTGAACCTGGCATAGGACTGCTTCATCCCGACTTTGATGGAATAGGCTGTTTCTGGAAGTACCCTGAACAGGTCTTCGTCCGTCCGGTCATCGCCTATTACCAGTATGAAATCATGCTCGTCCTTTGAGAGCCAGTGCAACCCAGCTGTGCCTTTATTCACGCCGGCAGTCCTTATTTCGACCACTTTGCTTCCCTGGAGCACCTGGACATCTATATTGGCTGTGAAATTTACAAGCGCATCCACGAGCTCTTTTGCCCTCAGGGGACCCTGTTCGGCATCAGCATTACGATAATGCCAGGCGATAGAGAAATCTTTTTCTTCGGTAAAGGCACCAGGGACCCTGTCAACATATGTTTTAAGTATGGGAAAGATACCTGCTTTCCAGCCGTTCACTAACGGCTTGATAATCTTCCAGTCTCTATTTCTTTCCTTGATCCATATACCATGCTCCGCTACAAGGTTGATATCGAGTTCGCCGAACCATTCCTGGAGAGTTTCCTTATTCCTGCCGCTTATCAGAACGATCTCATTTTTTGGATCTGCTGATAAACGCCTGAGAATTCTCAAAACATCTTCGTACGGCTTTGCTATCTGGGGGCTGGACGCAAATGGAACAAGAGTCCCATCGTAATCCAAAAAGACGAGCCTTCGTCTTGCTTTGTTTAAATCGCTGAGCAGATACTCCCTCATATGGGAACTTAATACTTTAGTATCAAGCTTTTTCTGCTCCTCGCGTGCAGTGAGCAGTTCTTGAACGAAATCATCTGCCCACCTGACCACATCATAGCGGCCCAGCCTGTCCTGCATGACCTGGTTTCGCCTTACCTGTTCTTCACCTGGCATCTCCAGTGCAGCTACTAATGCTTCAGCCACTTCCTCTTTGTTGTTCGGATTGATGAGGATCGCCTCTCCGAGCTCCTTTGAAGCACCTGCCATCTCACTCAGGATCAAAACGCCTGTTTTATCGGTCCTGCATGCTATATACTCCTTTGCGACAAGGTTCATGCCGTCCCTCAATGGTGTGATCAGGGCTATATCGCTTACACTGTAGAGAGTGACAAGCGAACTGAAAGGCAGGTACCTGTACTGGTATGATATGGGTGCCCAGTCGATGCCGCCGAACCGCCCGTTAATTCTTCCTACAAGTTCATCAATTTCCCTTTTCATCTGCTGGTAATGCTCAACTCCCACGCGCGAGGGGACGACTACCAGGAGGAGAATCACCTTTCTGTGCCACTGTTCATTCTTTTCAAGAAAAAGCTCGTAACTCTGCAAGCGATTGATGAGACCTTTTGTATAATCCAGCCTGTCTATTGAAAGTATGACCTTATAGCCATCAAGAGTATTCCTGAGTTTATCTTTTTTCTTTTGTACTTCGGGGCTGTTTGCAGTGGTTTTGAATTTATTGAACTGTATGCTCATAGGGAACGTATCGACTTTAACGACATGGTCTGCCAGGATAATGCTGCCCATGTTATGCTCATAACCCAGGATGCGGAGTACGCATCTCAGGAAATACTGTGTGTATTCGTGCGTGTGGAACCCGACAAGGTCAGCACCCAGGATACCTTCCAGTATCTCGGTACGCCACTTCTTCGGAAGAAGGCGGAATATCTCAAAGGAAGGGAAAGGGATATGCAGGAAAAACCCTACCGGATTATCCGGCGCCCTTTTCCTTATAAGCCCGGGGAGAAGCATAAGGTGATAATCGTGCACCCATACAAGGTCACCCGGTCTGATTATTTCCATAATCGCATCGCAGAACGTTTCGTTCACGCGCTTATAATAATCCCAGAATTCCTCGTCGTATGCGGCATAGGTCGGGAAATAGTGGAAAAGGGGCCAGATGGTTTTGTTGCAGAACCCGTGATAGAATTTTTCCATGGACTTCTTTGAGAGAAAAACAGGATGAGAATGATACTCGGAGAGCGCTCTTGACTTAAGCTCCTCTTTAAAGGTATCGTTATCGTCAATTGTAATACCTGGCCAGCCTACCCATATGCATTCAGACTTTGTAAAAGAGGAACTCTTCAATGAGTCCAGGTACGCGCTCAGGCCGGAAACAAGACCGCCTACGCTCTCCTTGAATTTCAATACACCCTCTTTTTCCACTACCGTAATTGGCAACCTGTTAGACACTACAAGAATCCTCACCCGCTACCCCCTACAGGGCTATATGTTCTATTCAGTCAAAACCTTTTCGGCTGGCATTTTTTTATTGCCCCTCTTCCGGCGCCTGATTTTAAGTGCCAGTATTCTCAATGTATTTTTCTGTATGTCGAAGATTGCATAGAAATCCCAGGCGCGCAACCGGTAATAAGGAACTCCTGCCAGTTTCATTACATTCTTATCCGGAGCCTCGATAAGCTGCATGATGCTTTCAACAATATGTTTTGAGAAGGACAGGTCAAGCCTCTTTAGCTCTTTTGCAGCCGGTTCGGAAAGTATCACCTGGGTTTTCATCAGAATCCCAGTTCTTTTGCAAGCTTCTCAAGCGACACCCACTTGCCGCTCTCGATCTCTTTTATTGCTGTTTCAAGCTCTTCCCTTGTCTTCAGGTTAAGGTCAGAAACATCTTCAATGAGGCGTTCCAGAACGTCATTGTACGTTTCCTGCCTGTATAGCTTCATCTTGTCCAGTTTGTCTTTGGTGGTTTCTTTGAGCTGGATCGTTGTGGCCATGGTCTTAATTATGGGGTTTCAAGTATTTAATATTTGTTATAGTCTAATATATGTTGTTATATCTGCCTATAGCGATAAGTCCACCGTGATGTAAAATTTAATGAATTGATGTAATATCTGTATTTAAAACGATCAAACAACACATACTTGCAGCCTCACAGCTCACTCACGTCTTCTATTACGCAGGGTATCAAACTCAACCGGTTCAATAAAACGTACAACAAAATAGGCATTAACAACGAACTAACACGGACTCGTACGAACTCTGGCTGCGTGAGTTCGTCAGTTCGTACGAGTTCGTTGTTTAAATAGCGTCTGTTTTCATACCAGAGCACAGAGAACGCAGAGACGTGTTTAAAAATCTCCGTGTTCTCTGCGTCTTGGTATGAAAAAATCTGTTACCGATGCTTTTTCATGTCCATTTATGAACCGCAGTTCATAGTCGACTCCGCGGTTCATTCGGAAATACACTATTGATTGATTTTTCGGATAGGATCTAAAGCCGGAATGAGAACAACGCGGTTATTTCCTTTAGTTCTATAACGGTTAGTATCTTATAAAATATAAATCCACTCAATTAATGATTGGATATATAGTTTTTAAACTATAATCCTCATTCTAAAAAAGCAAAGCGGAAACCGTAAAACAACCTATGTACGGATTCAATATACGTACAGGTTGCCGTAAGGTCTGTGCGACAGCGGAACAAGCTTCGTAAAGTTCCCGCTCATCACTTCGACAAGGTCAAACCCGAAGTGTTCACAGTACTCCTTAAGATAAGACCCGATGAGCTTCTTATCCTCTTCATTTAACTCAAGGCAGTTCACTTCTTTTCCGAGACTATAGGGGTTAACTTTCCCTCTGATGTAGATCACGCCGCCGTGCATGCCTGTACCCACATAATCGCCCACGATAGGGCTCTTGCCGTTCATGCCGAGCAGTATCATTATCCCGCCAGCCATGTATTCGCCAAAGAAGTCGCCTGCCGTACCGCCTGCTATTATTACAGGGACCTGTTTCTTATACTCCTTCATGTGTATCCCCACGCGGTACCCGGCATCTCCCTTGATGTACAGTTTCCCGCCGCGCATGCCGTAGCCGATAATATCGCCCACGCTGCCGTGAACGATGATCTCTCCGGCGTTCATGGTGTTCGCTATGCCGTCTTGCGCGTTCGCATTAATGACAATCCTGGGTCCGTTCATGAATGCGCCGAGATCGTTCCCGGGCGTGCCGTTGATCGTTATCTTTACGCTGTCATTTAACCCGCCGCCGATGTACCTCTGTCCGCCAATGTTATCAAGCTCGAACTCCTTCTCGCCTGCCGCTACCGCATCGCGGATCATTTTGTTCATCGGCCGGTAATGCATGCCTTTTGCGTCTATTCTCATAAAGCACCACGTCCCTTAATGTGATAGAACACGGATTGCACGGATGACGCGGATGTGCACGGATTGGTGGTATCTGTGAAAATCCGTCTGATCCGTGTCATCCGTGTTCTCTGTCCGTTCATCTGCGGTTCTTTTTCATAAAAACTGCTCATTAGAATCACTGTCCTATCCCCGCATGTTTAATTCCGAGTATATCAAGCGCCTCCTGGGGAAGCCCAACCCCGCGCAGGCGCTCCCTGCTGCCTCTTAACGATTCGATTGCGTTTATGCCCAGCGACCCCAGCACTTCCTGTATCTCATGGCCCCACGCTGTGAGGAGGTTGCACAGCCTGTCCGCCGCTATCTCGGGATTCAGGCGGCGCACAAGCTCCGGCTTCTGAGTGGCTATGCCCCAGGCGCAGTTGCCTGTGTAGCACTTCTGGCATACCCTGCATCCCATGGCTATCAGCGAAGCTGTCCCGATGACGCAGGCATCAGCCCCGAGAGCAATAGCTTTCACAACATCAGCGCTCTGTCTGATGCTGCCTCCGACAAGGATGGATGCGCGGTTGCGTATGCCTTCCTGCCTCAATCGCTCATCAACTGCTGCAAGAGCAAGCTCAATCGGAATTCCCACGTGGTCCCTGATGACCATCGGCGCAGCACCAGTCCCGCCGCGGAAGCCATCTATCATTACAATATCAGCCCCGGCGCGAACTATACCGCTTGCGATGGCAGCCACGTTGTGTACTGCGGCTATCTTGACAGATACGGGTTTCTTGTAATCCGTCGTCTCTTTTATCGCATAGATCAACTGAGAAAGGTCTTCGATAGAATAAATATCATGATGCGGCGCAGGCGACAGCGCATCCGTGCCCACGGGTATCATGCGTGTCTTTGAGATGTCCTCGCCTACCTTTTCGCCAGGCAGGTGTCCCCCTATTCCGGGCTTAGCCCCCTGACCTATTTTGATTTCAACGAGAGCGCTGTTGTTCAGGTACTTGCTCGTTACGCCGAACCTCCCGGATGCAACTTGCACTATAATCCTGTCTGTATAGGAGGCAAGCTCCTCATGCAGACCGCCCTCGCCTGTGTTCATCAGGGTTCCCATGCGCTTTGCCGCCATAGCCAGCGCCTTGTGGGCGTTCAGGCTTATCGCGCCGTACGACATTGCAGCGAACACTACGGGTATGTCCAGCTTAACCTGCGGAGCAAGCTCGGTCTCCAGGCTGATATGCTCACTATCGAACTCAACACACTCGGGCTTTGCACCGAGATATGTGCGCAGCTCCATAGGTTCGCGCAGGGGGTCAATGGAAGGATTTGTCACCTGGCAGGCATCTATCAGCATATGGTCCCAGTAAATAGGGTAAGGTCTCGGGTTACCCATGCCTGTGAGAATGATGCCGCCGCTCTCAGCCTGCTTTAAGATATTCTTTCTGATCTCAGGCGTCCAGTTATAGCCGTACTTGTATTCAAGCGGGTTCTCGGTAATTGTGATCGCGCCCTCGGGACAGAAAGTCGCGCACCTGTGACATGCAACGCACAGCCTGTGGTTCGGTGTGACTTTATCCTTAAATTCTATCGCGCTGAAACTGCAATTGATTACACAGCGCTTGCACCTGCGGCACCTCTCGTGATCCACGTTCACCATGAATTCTGCCGGAAGCTGTGACTCCATTATTCCACCTCTTCCTTGAGCGTACCTATCACGGCTGTCCCTGCTCTCGGGCTCCATACCTCATCAAGGTCCGGGGCTATTTCGCGGATGGCAGATTCTTCTGAAGCCATGTAGAGCATATCGTCTTTGCGCGCTGCGGTCATCGGGCGAAGCTTTATCCTGTCGTTTAAGCCTATCATGCCGCGGCTGTGCCCCAGGATTATGCTGAAAGGACCGTTAAGGAGCGAACTTCCGTACACCTGTCTTATCGCGGTTGCGATTTTCTTTTGTTCCGGTTCCATGCGGTCTATATCCTTCCAGAATGGCGAAGCAAGAGACATTACCGCCTTATCTATCGGAAGCTTATGCCGCCGCACGAGCAGGTCAAAGAGATAGGCGATGACCTCAGTATCCGTTCGCAGCTCAAGCCTGTACCCGTACATCTCAAGGTAGCGCTTGTTAATGCCGTACGATGAGATTTCACCGTTATGCACTACGGACCAGTCAAGGAGCGTGAACGGGTGGGCGCCTCCCCACCAGCCCGGGGTATTTGTGGGGAACCTGCCGTGGGCTGTCCAGATGTATGCGCTGTAATCTTCAAGCTTGTAGAACTTCCCGATATCCTCGGGGTAACCAACGCCCTTGAACGCGCCCATGTTCTTGCCGCTTGATGCAACAAATGCCCCTTCGACTTCCGAATTGATCCGCATGACCATCTTCATGACATAATCCCGCTCCGAGATGAACTCAAGCTTGTTCTCAGGCGCTTCAAGGAAATATCTCCAGAGAAGAGGAGGGTTCGAAATCCCGTTCTCCCTGTGCGTGGGAATGGGCTCGTCCATATCCACATTGAAGATATCTTTGAAGATTTCTTCAGTGGCTTCTTTTGCTTCCACGTTATCATACATCATGTGAAAAGCGTACTGGTGTTTTCGTTTCGGATAAATACCATAGGCTGCAAATCCCCCGCCAAGCCCGTTTGAGCGGTCGTGCATACAGGCGATGGATTTTATTATCACCCTGCCGTCAATGCGTCTGCCTTCTTCGCTCATCATTCCGGATATCGCGCACCCGGACGGTATCCTTTGGTGAACCCGTTCAGATGTTTTGGATACCTCAGGGTTCATCAAACCATCACACTTCATTTTCTTCACCTTTTAAACAATCCAGTAATTTTTTTAATTCCTCTGCCCCGCTCTTAGGAGGCTCGGGAAGTTTCAGTTTCTTTCTTACAGATGTGGGTTCGCCCAGCCTCCCATCTTTCCTGAACATTTCGATACTGGCTGCAAACCCTTTCGGGCTCTTTCCTTTCTCAAGAGCCAGATGTTTTAATTTATCGAATATCTTGTTCATGCCCATTTTTTGTGGGCATAATTCATAGCAAGTGTAGCAATCCACACAGCGCCATATGCCGTGGGATTCTACCACAGCATCAAGTTCGCCCGAGAGCAGCTTACCTATGATCTCGTTGGGATTGAATTCAGGATTTATCTTCACAACAGGACAATCATTGACGCAGGCGCCGCACTCGTAGCACTTGCGGACCGCATTGAGGTCAAAGATCTCCCGCAGCTTCATGAGATAGTTGTACCTTGAATCCCATTTTGACAGGAACTCAGCAGCATCTATCCTGTGCATGTCCATGCCTAACTCCTGCGGCGTAAAACCCATCGCAAGACCGAGCATTTCGGGATAGTATATGATCGGGACGTTCAGCTTCTCCCCGCTTTTCTGCATGAGGTACTGGCGCGAATCGTACTGCATAAAGCATGACGGGCACGTGAGCGAGATGGCATCGGCTTTTTTTGTGACCTCAAGAAGCTTCATGCGCGAAAGGGCTGTGGCTTCATCCGGCTCATCAGCGGTGTTCAGATTGCCGCCGCAGCAGAGCATCTTTGTCTCGTATTCGATGCTCTTTGCGCCGAGCGCTTCTATCAGCGCGTCAAACTTCTTTGGCTTGTTCGGGTCGTCAAAGAATATGGAAGAACTGGGACGCAGCATGTGGCAGCCTGCATGTGCCGCGATCTTCATGCCGTCAAAAGGTTTAGTGACCTGCTGCTTTATCTTCGCTATACCGATCTCATCATGCAGCACTTCAACCAGGTGTTTTACTTCGATCGTTCCCCCGTATTCAAGCCCGGCAGACGCGAGAATGTTATTCACCTCTTCCCGGAGGTGGGGATTTACCCGCATCTCTACCTCCACAGTCTTTAACGTACTGTAGCAGCCGTTGCAGGGTACGAGCAGGTCATGCCCTGCTTTCTCGGCTAAAGCCAGGTTCCTTGCGGCCGTAACATACCATGCCAGATCCCCTGAAGGCTTGATGATGCTTTTTGTTGGACAGCATGTTGCTCCTTCAAGGTCGTGCAGGGTGCAGCCGAGTTTTGATAAAACAAGTCTTGTTGATTTTTCCATAAAAGGAAAACGTGCCGGGATGATGCATCCTAAGAATAAAGTGTATTCTGGCATATTTTTCTCTCGTTGGGGAAGCTGACGATAGCTGTAATAGTATTTAAGATTTACTCAGTAATAGGTAAGAGACTGGTGGCGGGGTATATAAAGACGGCGGGTTAAAACTTACAAAAAAAGAAATGCTGTACAGGGAGCGGTAAACGCTCTTACCCGTGTTCCTCTTGCGCTTCGCGTTCCTCCTCTTCGCGGATGTACTTCCCGAGCTCCCTGTGGCTCTCGACTATAACATCGGCTTCTTCCAGGAACTTCCTGTCAAGGTACGCCGGTATGGCGATGCACCGCAAACCTGCGCTTTTTGCAGAGCGGATCCCCAGAGGCGCGTTCTCAACGACAAGGCAGTGCTCCTTCGGTATGCCAAGCTTCTCGACAGCTTTAAGATACGGCACAGGGGAGGGTTTGCTCTCCGGTGTATTCTCTCCATCGATAATTACATCGAAAATATCCGGGAAAAACTTGTTCAGTATATCATGCACCGTTTTCCTGTTAGACCCTGAAACGACCGCAAGCTTATGTTTCGGTTTCAGTGAAACGAGCAGTTCCTTTATGCCCTCAAAAGGAACAGCCCGCTCTATCCTGTTGAATATCTCAACCTTTTTGTTGTTCAGCTTGCGTATATCATCCTCTGTCGGGGGTCGGCCAAAGCGCCTGAAGATTATATCCACAAGTTGCCTGTGGTTAGAGCCCTCAAGCTCATATATCGCTTCCCGCTCAATGTTGATACCCACGGTTGAGAACGCCTGCTTCCACGCTTCAGCGTGATAGGGCATTGAATCCACAAGCACCCCATCCATATCAAAGATAATCGCTTTCATGAATGACCTTTAGCCCCTGCCTCCTCTATAACTTATCTCTTTAATTAGTAAAATGGATACAGCTTTTATATATTCAGGTTATCTACTCCAAAATCACCCTATGGAAGGAACATGAAGCAGCCTCCCACAGCTCTTTTACCTGAAAAAAGATGGAAATAAGCTACCTGCGTATGAAGCCTAAAACGATAAAATACGCAGCCGCTAGAGATAGAAGTAGATAGATCAGATCCAAGGCCGGGATGCCCTGAAGGATTGCTCTGGCATTCTCTAAAGCCTTACTGGCGCCTGCTCCACCTGAAGTTATCGAAAAGTTCACCTGGGAAAAGTCGCCCCATCTGTTGTTTCTCTCCATTGCACGGATATAGATTATATGCGCCCCTGTTGAGATATTGGTTGTGTTAAGTTCTGCAGTTACCTGTTCAATCTGTGAATTAAATGCCCCGTCAAGTGGTTTAAGAGACGTTCCGTTCCCGGGGATACCTGTTTTATCCAGGAAGTACTCAACAGCCCTTATTCTCATACCATACCCTGCAATCGCTTCAGCGGTAATATTAACAGTCTCGCCCGTGTTGACTTCTTTTTTAGATATCACCGCATCTTTGACCACCGGGGTTACCTGGAATCTTTTCAAGGTATGGGTACCTTCGATGTGGCATGACTCACAATTTGATTGGTTCCCATGAGGCTCATCGCCAACATATATCGCACCAAAGAACGGCTTTTCCTGATAAGTATGGCATGACTTACAATCCCTTGGTGTAACATACGTCGGGGAATGCATTTGCGGCTCTGCACCACCCGTATGGCATGCCCAGCACGCTTTGTCGATCGGGTCGGATAAAAACGCCTTATCAGACGCGTTATCGTTCAATTTAGAGTGTTTACCGAGCCTTGATGAAATAGCATCCAGAGCCGGGATTCCAAGGTTTTTAGACGCATCATGACAGCTCACGCAGTCCGCCCAGTTTTTCCGGTCATCATACAGGTTCGGGGCGTGAAGATCAGGTGGGATTTTCCCGACTGCAAAGGTATCATTGGGTTTAAACCAGCTTGTGTTATACCCGAAAAGCGTGACATTGGATGTAGTTTTCATGATATCCGGAGACAGTGCAACTACATCCCCCAGTATAATAAAATTGGGTCCCTGGGAAATATAATTGATCTTTGCAGTGAAAACTGTTACATTGGTCTCGGTGTATGCCTTATACCTGATCCCGGGTGTGTATTCAAGCTCTGCTCCCAGAGGGACTACTCTGCTTTCGGCAATGCTGCCGTCAATCATTAAAGTCAGCCACGCATCTTTGCTATCTGTACTGACCTCATTGACTTTTAAAGAATAGTTATCTGCGATGTTCCAGGTCTCCCCCTCTTTTAAATATTTCTGTTTATCAGGAACTGAAAGGTATTTCCCGGAATTATTCCGGAGCTGGTCGAATACATAATCGTCATCATCAAAGTATAATTTACTTTTATTTTCCGGCTTAAAATCAATTAAAACCCGGGTGTAATATATTTCATCATAACTTTCTTTGGAGTCTTTATCAATAACGAGGTATCGTTCTTTCTCCCCGGAGTAACGGTACAGGTGGCATGCGTAGCAAGCGCTGTCCTCACTTTCCTTATCAGTATGGACTTTTCTTGACCTGTACCCTTCGAACTGAATAAAGCTATTGTTACCCCCGAATATTGAAGTTATATTCAGGGTAATAGCAGGGATTTTCAGTGTTGAATTATCGATAATGATTTTTTCATCATATTCATATGGGGTCATGATACCAAGTGAGACTTCATCTACTGTAGTATCGTTTTTTAAAAGCCGGACGATTGCCTCATCTGCGTTAGCTGATACTTCCACCAGTTTCAGGAAATATCCTCCACCGAGGTAGGCGCTATCTCCCTGGTTGACCGTGAACCTGTTCCGTTCTCTCTCAAGCGCGACTAGCCCGGTCCTGTTTTTATTGACCAGTGTTGCCGTTCCCCAGTCCTCACTGTTATCTTTGTCCAGATGACAGTAAGCGCAGTTGAATGAATCAACCAGGTTATCCTTTGACCCGTAATGCGATACAAGTGCAATGTCCGGATTATTATCAATTTTCACGACGCTGTTTATGTGGCAGGTCTGGCATTGAGAAGACACGGTGATATTATAATTTGTAGCGTCATTCGGATTTCCGTTCAGGCTTGCATTCTGGAAATGTGAATAGATCATGGGCTCTTTATACCGGGACTGCGAAATCGAGTGGCAGTCGTTATTATTGCAGCTCTTAGGGGTTTTGTAATTTAAAGGATGACCACCTGTTGGTTGTGCAGACTCACTTCCGTCACCGTCTCCATGACATGCCCAGCAGCGAAGATTATTGCGGTCAAGGGTAGTTACGGAGTCAGAGTTGAGGGAGCTGTGCACCGATCTATTATCGCCGGTGGCTGAAACATCGACCAGTTTGGGGGCTATACCCCCGGTATCATGGCAGCTCACGCAATCCCTGCCTCCTCCCCTGCCCAGGGAGCTGTCGTGAAATGTGGGCGGAGTGCCGCCTCCTGTTACGTGGCAACTGTAGCACTGCGTACTGTTGTTAAACCGGGTATGATTAAGAGCGCCTGATACCCTCGGGTCAGGAGGTGAACCCCATGCTGCATTTCCGCTGTTGTCAAAATGGCACCAGGTGCAGTCAGTGGACCGGTTAGAGGGTGACATCAGGTCTGCGGTCGTTCCAAAATGGGCTACCCGGTCGTTTATCCCTGTATAGCCTGCATTCGTATCGACGCTGTTGCTGTGGCATGAGATACAATCGATACTTGTATTAATATTCTGTCCGTTTGGAATATGCTCAGTAACCTGGGGGGCATTGAACAGGTTGCCTGTATGGCAATCCTCGCAGGTTTTTATCCGGCTGATGTTATTAGCATGGTTCTTCGGCGGAGTTCCGTCCCAGTGGCAGGCATAACAGGCGTAATTCAGGTCATTTGAATTGTTTATCCGCCCATGCATGCTGCTATTCATGTATGTGAGATTTACATAAGGCATACCCCACGCTATAGTGCCGTGGCAATAGATGCAGTTCTCAAATCCTGCCATGGCTACAGGTGTCATGGATGCTGCAAATAATAATATACCAAAAATTATAAGTCTATTTTTCAGGACATACATTTTTCAACAATTTAAAACACATAGCTACATACCTTTTTTAGTGTTAGAATGCAAAGCGATTAAAAAAACAAAATAAAGAAAATGCAGGATCACCTTCTCAGCAGCTTGAATTTATAAATTGCCAGAATCAGGGCTACAGCCAGGATGATAACAAGAACTATTGAACCTGTTGAAGTAACCGGCTTTGGGGATGCCGTCCCTCCCGGTTTAGGTGCTGTTCCAGTCTCTATTGGCGATGTCGGTACTGTTACGCCTTTCAAACCGACTATGGCAAACGGTGAGAAGGCAGTTGTCTTTGCCTCGAAGTGCGTGAAACCGTCATCCTTATATTTTAGCTGGGTTTCCAGTCTGACCCACTGTGTCCCGTCCCATCTCAACAGGAATATTTCCGCATCTTTAAAGCCGCCGGAAGTAATCCATGAACTCTCGACCTTGAATTTTATTATAGCTTCTTTTATGTTCTTGGGTGTGGCGAAACCCGCCGTACCGACCCAGATGTTAACGTTCTTATAAACGGTTCCCGGTGGTTTTTCTTTTACAAGGGTCGATGTATCTTTAAGGAGTTCAATCTGGGCTGTAATTAGGCCGGCATTGTTATTGCCCGTAATCACAATCCCATACACAGGAAGTCCTGGAGTGGTAAAATTATAAGCTGCAGGCAGGTCCTTGGCTATAAACTCTTCCCTGGATTCTTTAGCCTGTATATTTGTGTAATTTTCACCCGATGCTCCTCCGCCACCGCCTCCACCACCGCCACTGCTACCGACGCCTCCACCACCGCCACTGCTACCGCCGCCTCCTGTTGAAAGTTGAAGATTTACCTCCTGTGGTTCTGAAGCCGCTCTTGGTCCGGTCCATGAAGCCGATTTCCCGGTAGTAGTTGCTGTTATCGTCATGGAATCGCCTGCATTGACATAGGTAGGTTCGTCATTGGCACCGGAAGGCAGGTTTGCAAGCTCCAATACATAATATCCGCTGGCATTATTTCCATTGACCTGAGTCACATTTGCGGTAGTGGTACTGATTGAACTTCCCGAAACTGAAAGCGTTACGGTCACACCATTTATGGGCGTGCCGTCGATATCAGATACCTGGCCGAACACTGTGAATTTAGTCCCATCCGATGCCATGGCGGGCATTATTGCCAGCAGGAAAAAAATTGAGAAAAGTATTTTTTTCATTATATCCTCTCTATTTTGTTCCCACAAATGTGTACGTCTTTCCAGCAGTAGTAGCATTGCCTTTTATGAAGTAGGCTTTGTAGCCATCCATTGTGAAATTGGTTCCAGAATAGAACCCAATGCCACTACTTGGCACGATATAATGATAGCTGACCCATCTCTGGCTGGCTGAATCCCATTTGAGCACTTTTGTGACGCCCGGAATACCTGTTGAAGAGGTATAAAGGAGATTTCCTGCATACAATGTCGGGTTCGGGTTGAGCAGGAGCAGTATAAGATTATATCCTGATGCCAGAGTGTCGGTGGTGTAATATGAGGTGCCACCACTGGTCAAATTCGGGGCGATCGCTCCACTGTAAACTGACCTTGCTCCATGACATTTGTTACAATCTATGCTCTTACTGATATTATGCAAAGGCCACGTGGCAGGTGATCCATGGGATACCTTATAGGTAGTCCATTCGTTCGTGCTCGTGTCTTTGTATATACCTGCATCCATGCCAGTACTGACATTCACTACAAAGTCAGAACGATTCCTTGCAACTGTATTGTCGTGACATGCCTCGCATGTTACGATACCATGTAACGAAAACTCAATGAAGCTCGAATGTGCAGAGGTTGCATCATGGCACACTTCACAACCTGTTACTCCCGAGGTGGTGTTCTTGACCTCGAACAGATGTGTTGCGTTGTTGAATGTCGAGTTCGCATGGCAGTCTGCACAGTCAAATGTTAAATTGTTTTTATGGAATCCTCCATACTTGCTATCATGGCTGCTTCCTGTATGGCAGTTCTCGCACAATTCAGTAGCGTTGTGAACCCGGTCATATATTGGTACGCCTGACGGGTTAGTAGTTTTGTTACTGGTGGCTGTTGCATTATAGAACGCAAGCGGCTCTCCACCTGTTGAGTTACTATATGAGATGTTGTGCATGTTATGACAAACTCTGCACTGGATACCCTGCCAATCTGCCTGTGCAATAGTTGCACTTGAGGAAAGACTAACATTGTAGTTCGCAGGTGATTTGCATTTGGCACAGGATTGCTTGTTGTCGCCACTCATGTGCAATGACCGGGCGTGTGCGCTCTGGTTCCAACTGCTGGTCTCATTCTCTATTCTGGGCTGCCCGCTCCCTGTTCCATTATGGCATGTTAGCGTGCATGTGTAATACGGGAACATTCCTTTTCCCACACCGCCGTTGGTGCCAAGAGGCATCCCTGAAATATTGTAGTTATAGAAGTTATATTCAACAGTCAGATTGTGGTCATGTGTGTAGAGTGAGGAATTAAAGCCTGTAAAGGTCCGGGTAGTGTTTGCAAAGTGACATTGCGTACAATCTGCAGGGCTGCTGATACTTCCTGTATGATTTTCTTCGAAGCCGCTTACACTCGAATTATGACAATTCACGCATGTGTTGCTCTCATTCACGATAGAGCCATTGTGCTTTGTATCATACCCGGTATGACAATTTGTGCAGGCCGGTGAAGCTGGATTCCTTGTCTTATTATGCATTGAACTGTTGACTGCATCGACATATGAGGTATGGCACTGGGCACAGCCTGTTCCTGTTCCAAATGCCGGAGCAATCAGTTGGTTAGTAACAGCTGATTTCGTACCATGGCACTTATCGCAACTTACATTTACGCTTATATTGTGCAATGGCCATGTTGAAGGAGAGGTAGTTGAACCTTTCCAGCTGGATATCAATCCAGTTGCTGTGTCGTTATAGAGACCTAATTTCTTATCAGAGGTTACAGCATAACCGGTTGCATTCTTTGAGACTGTCTGATCGTGACAGGCTTCGCATGTTACTTTACCGGTATGCGTTGATGTCCACTGGAATGTACTGTTATGGGTTGCTGAACTATGGCACACTTCACAGCCTGTTACACCCGTATAGACGTTCATGACTTCGAACGAATGTGATTTATTATTGAACCCTCCATTGGCAAAACTCGTAGTATTCAAATGACAGCTGGCACAGTCGAATCCTAAAGTATCTTTATGGAACCCTGCAAATTTGCTGTCGTGACTGCTTCCTGTATGGCATTTCTCGCACAATTCAGTTGCGTTATGGACCTGATCATAGACCTGGTAGCCTGCAAGAGAACTTGCGGTTGAGTTATAGAACGCCAGTGGGAATCCGCCTATTGAATCACTATATCTGAGATAGTGGATGTCATGACATACCCTGCACTGTATACCCTGCCAATCCTCCACTGGAATAAGTACACTCATATTAGTAGCACTTGCATTATAATTCGGAGGAGATTTGCATTTGGCGCAGGAATTCTTCTGGTCAAGGGGAGGTTCTACCAATGACTGGGCATGTTTACTATTGACCCAGGTATAGGATGCATTATCAATGCTTGTACTACTAGAGTGACACCATTGTGTACATGTGTAGTATGGGAACATTCCTTCGCCCACACCACTGTTATTTTTGAGAGGCATCCGAACCGTACCTGATTGGTTATAATAATAGTAGTTATGCTCAACTGTCAGATTGTGGTCGGTCGTATAGTACGATGCATTCAGAGCAAAAGGCGTTGTAGTATTTGCATAGTGACATTGCGTACAGTCTGGAGCTGTCGCATTTTCATGAGTGAAATTGAAGCCGTTCACACCTTCCACATGACAATTTATGCATGTAGTTCTGTTCACAATTGCACGAGTTGTATGATTATTACTGGTTGAATTAAAGTTCGTATCATATGCCGTGTGGCAACCCGTACAGCCAGGTGCGCCTCCGTTCAGAGTCGCATTATGCTCTGAGTTGTTGTATGCCGTATTGTATGACGAATGGCATGAGGCACAGGCTCCAACCGTGCCTCCTCCTGGCGCAATCAGTTGGTCGGTAACATTTGATTTAGTACCGTGACACTTATCGCAACTGACGGCTTTGCTGATGTTGTGTAACGACCACGTTACAGGTGAGCCGTGCGACTCTTTATAGCTGGATACTAATCCGGTTGCTGTGTCGTTATAAAGACCGTACTTAGTAGAACCAGAAGTCAGAGCATAACCCGTTGCATTCCTTGAAACTGTCTTATCATGGCAGGCTTCGCATGTCACTTTACCGGTATGCCTTAAGGTGTATTGCCAGGTATGGTCCGCTGAATCATGGCAAACCTCGCAACCGGTTACGCCTGAGGTTGTGTTCTTGACCTCGAACTTATGAGTCCGATTGCTGGACGTCGAGTTAGCATGGCAGTTAGCACAGTCGAATCCTAATGTGTCTTTATGGAACCCTGCAAAGTTTCTGCCGTTGCTTCCTGTATGGCATTTCTCGCACAGTACCGTGGCATTGGAGACCTGGTCATAGACAGGGCTGCTCGCATTATAGCTCAGAAGGGGATTGTAATATGCAAGCGGGAACGCTGGTTTATTGGTGCCGCTGTAAGTATCGTTATGCAGGTTATGGCATATCCTGCACTGTATGCCCTGCCAGTTTGACTCAGTTATCGGGAAATCGCTCCTGCTCGCAGAAGCATTATATGTTGTATCAGCGGATGTGTTGTACTGTGTCGGCGACTTGCATTTGGCGCAGTATGCGTTGCTGTCGGATGTTCCTTCCCGTGACTGCGCGTGTTTACTCTGGTTCCAGCCGATAACCTCATCCTCTATCTTGTATGTACTGTGGCAGGTCAAAGTACAGGTATAATACGGGAACATGCCCTTGCCAACACCGCCGTTGGTGCTGAGAGGCATCCCTGAAAGATTGTAATTATAGAAGTTGTATTCTACAGTAAAGTTATGATCGTGTACATATAAAGATGCATTTGAAGGAGCAAAAGACTTTGTAGTGTTGGCAAAATGACAATCCGTGCAATCTGCTTTACCATTTGGGCCGTAATATTTGTTACCATGACTCTCGCTCACTGGACGACTGCCTGTTGAGGCATGGCAAGAAGATTGCTTACAGGTGTTTGTCTCATTGACAATATATCCTATATATCCACTGTGGGTAGGCCAATATCTAGTCGTGTGGCAATATACACATCCATCAGAACCTGAATGTTGCTTTGCATTAATTGCATCATAATATTTCTGATGGCAGGCGGGGGTGCTACACTCAGAGGTTGCGCTCACATTCGGTATGGCTAGTGCTATAAATAACACAATCAAACTTCCCAAGATAATTTTTCCTTTCATAGCTATGGACTCCTATCAATCCATCTTGCGGATTATGGCCGTTTTTTACCGAAGATATTGATATCTGCTTATACTTATTATAATCATAATATGTATCGTAATAATCTGTATTTAAATCTTTCGCATATTAATTTATTAAGTAACATTAGTTAACCAAAAAACAACCTGAAACTGCTACTTTCCCCGCCAGATCAAGCAGGCTGCTGAACAATAGACTTTTGTTATCCTGAACCAATCTTAAATTTAACAGGTTTTATACTTAAAGGGGGAGCGGATGAACCAGACTGAACCGACGGATAAGGATTTAGAAGGATACCTTGCAGCAAGGGACTTCGCCAAAAGGATGAGTAAGGAAATCATAAATGGCATTAAAGCCGGCATGACGGAAAAGGAGATTGAAGATGCCGCGTATGAAGTTTTCCGAAGCAATGGCGTGAAACAGCACTGGCATATGCCCATAATAGGCGTGGGCGAGGGAAGCTCCAAGCTCAGGGGTATATATGCCCTTACTTCAAGCTACCTGACGAGATATTCGCGCATCCTGCATGAGAACGATATCGTGCTGATAGATATTGCCCCTGTCTATAACGATTATCCTGCGGATTATACTATCAGCCATGTGGCTGGCAATAACCCGGAACTTGAGGCATTTGTTTCCTATGCGCATGAAGTTTCATGCCAGATTGCAGGATACATACGCCAGGGCATGACCGTGGCGGATGTGTTCAGCTACGCAAAGGGGCTTATCCAGGCAAAACCAGACTACACGCTTGCATACCCGCCGTTCATTTCCATGGGGCACCGCCTGTGCAGGCTCCCTGCTGTATGGCAGAAGTTACCTGAGCCCGGGCTCTCGTACCTGATATTAAGAGCAAATGCGCCATTTGTATCATCGGGAAACCATACATCAATGAGGGGGCTCTGGGTCATCGAACCCTACCTTATGCATAAGGAGCGTGCTGCAAAATTCGAATCACTTGTATTCGTGGGTAAAGAGGCTCTGGTGCTGGACAGGTGACCTAATGCCCGTGCGGCGTCGTATGCGTCCCGGCGACTATATACTTGCAGTCGCTCTTCGCAGTAAATGTAAAAGATTCATCAGGGCTCATGTAAACCGCCTGTTCTTTTTCAAGCGATATCTCCGCATCCCTGTTCGAGAGCTGCGCGTCCCCGGCTAAGAGGAATAATATCTCGTCATGACCGTTCGGCGCCATCTCCCTTTTTTCACCGCGCGAAGCTTCGCCGTAAACAAGATACACGCTGTGCTTCCCTATTTCTTCCGAACCAACTATGTATTCCCTGTATTTTTCCCTGTAAAGGTCTCTTATATTGAACAATTTCATATGTTTTCCCCTGCCTCTGCACGGAAGTAAAGGCTTATAGGATTTTTGGTTTTGTTCGCTGCAACGAAATCAAGCTTCTCTGAGAACTCAATATTCCCGAAACCCGAAGAGCCAAGCATCCCGGTAACCTCTTCGATTGTATATCCCCAGACATCAAAATGCTGGGTGAAACCAAACCCAAGGAAAGTACCATCCATGCTCATCCTGCCGGTACTGCTGTCAAGTTCCCTTTTCCAGATTATCTGGATGTCGTTCTTCCCTGGTATTATCTCCTCCAGGAACGGCTCTGCATTTATCAGGACATCAAACAGGAAAATACCATTCTCGCTGATGCTCTCCCTTATTTTTCGGAAGACACCAGGAAGGCTGTCCTTCTTCACATGCGACAGCACGTTCCCTATGCTGTAAATAAAATCGAATTTCCCAAGCCCGCAAATCCCATCCTTCTCAATATCCATAACCCTGAATTCAACTTTTCGATGTACACTACTTCTTTTTCTTGCAAGTGCTATCGCCGAAGGCTCTATATCAATTCCCGTTACGGAAAAACCCCTTTTTGCGAACTCCAAGGCATGCAACCCGCCGCTGCATCCGATATCAAGGATGCGCGCATTCCTTGGCATGTACCATGACAGTATCTGTTTTACCTCGGTAATATGCTCTCGATTGGAATAATGCGACTTTTCGTATATTTCCAGCCCCGAGTCCCTATATAATTCGATCATTGCTAATTGGCATGTAAGCCCGCTGTAAGCTCAGAGAATCATTCAACCTGTTACCTTAAGTTCATCCAGCATCTTTGCCATGCTGGTCACCGGCTTCCCTTCCGCATCGCTGATAACCTGTTTTGAAGGAGGGTTCTCAAGATAACCCGCTATCCTGTGGGCTATTCTATCCTGGTAGGTGGACACAAGCTCATTCTGGTAGAATACACCCATCGGGATCCTGTCTCCCCACTCCTGGCTTTTTGTTAATGCTGCCACGCTTTTTTGAAGTATCTCTTCGGGACTGCGAACTATCCCGTCGAAGCCTGTTTCTTCCAGTTTGTACACCCGCGGAACAGGTTTTCCCGTAGCAGGGTCCCTTCGGTCTTCACCTGAATACCAGTCCTTTGTATTGATGTTATTGTAGGTCGGGCACGGCTGCTGTATGACCACTAACGCCATCCCGCGATGCTGGATGGCTTTCTTGATAGTCTCTTTCAGGTGCGCAACATCAAAGGCATAGCTTCTGGCTATGAAGGTATATCCTGAAGCCAGCGCCAAGGCTATCGGGTTGATTCCCTCGTTGATATTGGGCCTCGGAAGAGCTTTTGTCTGGACACCCAGTTTCAGCGTGGGCGAAGCCTGACCCTTTGTAAGACCGTAGACCCCGTTATCGTGGATGATGTAGGTCATGTCTATGTTCCTCCTTCCGGTATTGACGAAATGACCTGCCCCGATCCCGAGTCCGTCACCATCGCCCGAGTGGACTATCACCTCAAGCCTGGGGTTTGCAAGCTTGGCCCCGATAGCGAAAGGCAGTGCCCTGCCGTGCAGCGTATGCACCCCGTAGGCGTTTATCCAGTGCGGCGTCTTGCCGTGGCAGCCTATTCCTGAGAATATGACTACCCCGGAAGGCGGCAACTGCAGGTCGACAAGAGCCATCTGCAAAGCCGTCAGTATTCCGAAATTCCCGCACCCTGGACACCAGTCGTTAAAGAGCGGGGTCCTGTAATCAGCAAGCTTAAGAGCCATAGGTCAACACCTGCCTTGCCGGAGCTTTATCCTGGAGAATCAGCAGGAAAGCATCGTACAGTTCATCCGATGTCATGGGTCTTCCGTTCCATTTAAGCACAAAGTAATCTATTGATATACAGGTTTCTTCCTGGATTATACCGGCCATCTGGGCTGAATAGTTCCCTTCCACATCTATTTTCTTGGTAGCTTTACCCAATACTTTCGCAATATATTCTCTCGGCAGCGGATGCGGCATGCGTATCTGCAAAAAGTTGATTTTATAGTTCTCCCGGCGCAGCCTCTCCATAGCCTCAAGTATCGCACCTTTTGGAGAGCCCCAGCTTACAATGGTCACGGGCGCATCTTCATCACCGAAGAAATTAACCCGCTCCTGAAGAGGTATCTCCTTATCAGCAAGATTGAGCTTTTTCATTCGCTTCTCGACCATGCGTGTCCGCACAGCAGGATTCTCGGTGATATGTCCGAGTTCATTGTGTTCATCGCCTGTGTTCCAGAACACCACGCCCGGAGTTCCGAGGGGGACTCTGGGAGATATTCCGGATTCTGTGAACCGGAAGCGCTTGTATTCTTTACCACTTACATCTGCTTCTGTTAGCAGTTGTCCGCGCTCTATCTTTATTAAATTAGTATCAAACATCCGGCAACTTTTGCTGCTGCTGGCTATTGCCTTATCGGTCAGGTGTATAACTGGCGTCTGGTAGCGCTCAGCATAGTTAAAGGCGCGGGCGGCATCGTAGAAGCATTCCTCAACATCGCCCGAACATAGTATAATCCGCGGGAATTCGCCGTGGGAAGCATGAAGGGCAAACCGAAGGTCTTCCTGGCCGTGGCGCGTCGGAAGCCCGGTTGAAGGACCGCCGCGCAGGTAGAAACTGATAACCGTCGGCACTTCGTTGATACCTGCCCAGCCCAGCCCTTCGACCATCAACGAGAATCCCGGTCCTGAGGTACTCGTCGCCGCTCTTGCGCCTGTGAGAGCAGCGCCCGATGCCATATTGACCGCGGCTATTTCATCCTCTGTCTGCATGACGAGGATAGACCCTCCCTGTTGCTTCAGGGCTGTCCTCTCAAGCTCGAACACCTCGTTTTCTTCCAGGTACAAGCTTTCATCGCCTGCCGGCGTGATCGGGTAGTAACTCTGGAATCTGCACCCGCCTGCGAGTTTGCCCAGGGCAACAGCCTGCGTTCCCTGTATAAAGATCCTTTTTTCATCCGTCTGTACCGCGTTCAGGCTGAAACCGAAGTCTTTGAAATTCGCCGTTGCGTAATCATAGGCGAGATTGAACGCAAGAACGTTCATAGAGATGATCTTTTCTTTCTTACCGAATATCTTCTCAATGGCCGTAGCAACGTACTTTTTATCATAGTTCACAACGCCAAATGAGATGCCCAGCGCAAGGATATTCGTCATTATGGTCAGTTTGCTGAGCTTTTCTTCACCCAGCTCTTTTGAAAGCAGCTTTAGCAACTCCAGGTATGATACGGCGTAAATCCGCACGCCGTCCTTTTTTACTTCGTTCAGCAGATCGCCCACGGTCTGGGGCTTTATCCCTTTCTCGTCCAGCGTCTTCTGGAACTCTTCCCTGAAGGAAGCTGAGAGTGTCGGGATCTCGGTTAATTTTTTTGGCAGCACCTCGGAGTCGCAGATGATCCCCCCGCCAGAAGACACTTCCCAGATATGCCTTACAATGCTGTCGGCATCGAACGTGCATAGCAGGTCGACTCGGCTTGAAATGGCCCCTAGCTCATTCGGAGAGACCCTGATATGGAAGTAACTGTGCATCCCCTTAATATTAGAATGATACTCTCTTTGCCCGTACACATGAAGTCCGCCATAGCAACAGGCGCGCGCGAAGATGTTGGCACTTGAGTCTACGCCGCTCCCCTGGGGTCCCCCAGCCATCCAGATAAAGTCATCTCTACTCATACTCTTTTCACCTGGTACGCCTGTTAATACCTGGTTTTATCCACCGGTGACCGCATCCCTTCCTATGCAGCAATCACACAGGGCTGTTTCGCCGCAGTAGGGACATACACACTTACAGTCATCTATCGGATTTCCGCAATTCTCACACATTGGCTCTAAAACGATGAATTCTCCCATAGTTTTCCTACGGTTCAAATAGTTAAGTAGTTTACGGTGCAGTTAAAAGAGAGCCGGAGTTCGATTCAGAAAAAAGAGGGCGTCGACCCTGGAAATCTCTGTAACCACATATCAGTATGGTAAGAACAAGACAAGCTTTTTATACCCTGCGGTATATGCTATTTATTAAGGAAGTGGGAAACAATATGCCTATAGACCCGGATTTCATGAATAAACCTGTCGTTGGCGAGCATAACGGACACAAGATAAGGGGTGAAGTGAAGACTCCTGTGAAGCTCGGGGTGCACGGCACTTCGGTAGCAGTTGACCATGATGTCTGTGAAGGCGATGGCATCTGCATCTCTGTCTGCCCGGTCGGGGTTTTTGACTGGGTTGAATCGCCCGGGCATCCTGTGTCTGATAAAAAATCCGATCCTGTGAACGAGCCTGCGTGCGTCTTCTGCCGGGCGTGCGAGGCGCAGTGTCCTGTGCAGGCGATCAAGATTACGGAGATGTGATTTTTAGGTAATGTTAAACTGAATTGGTTACTTTTGGCAAATAGTAACCGATAGACTTTTTAGTTCAATCAAACTCGATAAACTAACCCCATACCTTTATATTCCAACCAATTAATATAATCCCCTCATGCGCGAATCCAAAATCACAAGGAAAACCAACGAAACCGATATCGAAATAAAGCTCTCACTGGAAGGCTCAGGGAACACCGACATAAATACAGGCATAGCTTTCTTTGACCACATGCTCAACTCTTTCGCAAAACACGGCTCCCTTGACCTGAAAGTTTCCGCGCGCGGCGACCTCACAGTGGATGACCACCATACGGTTGAGGACGTGGGCATAGCTCTGGGCAGCGCGCTCCAGAAAGCACTTGGAGAAAAGAAGGGCATCGAGCGCTTTGCGGATGCGCGCGTGCCCATGGATGATGCGCTTGCAACGGTTGCCATCGATATCAGCGGAAGGAGCTATCTTGCTTTTAATGCCTCATTCGCGAACCAGGAAATAGGCGGGTTCAATCCCCAGAATACAAGGCATTTCTTCGAATCGCTGGTGAACAATGCAGGGATCAACGCCCATATGGAAGTTACAGGGGAGAATGACCATCACAAGATAGAAGCGCTCTTCAAAGCCTTTGGCGTTGCGCTGAAAAGAGCTGTCAAAATAAGCGGCTCAGGTGTGCCGAGCACGAAAGGCGTACTTTAGACCCTATCCGAAAAATCAATCAATAATATATCTCCGAATGAACCGCGGAGGACACAGAGAACACGGAGATTTTTAAATACGTCTCTGTGCTCTGTGCACTCTGTGGTTTATATGCTATTATCAAATGTTATGCGGGAGATTATAAATCAATGCCCCGCTTCCGCGTGTGCCGCCGCATACCTTTCCGTTATCAGCGCGCGCTTGAGCTTGAACAGCACTCTCTGCTTATCAAAATTATACTGCTCAGCCAGCTTTTTGATAAGCCTTTTCTTTGATGCGCCTTTCAGGCTCATCTCTGCCATGATGCCGTCCACGAATTCCTTATTCGGGTCAGCTTCCTTTTTGGCTTCTGCCTTTGCTTCGGCTTTCGGCGTCTCTGAAACCTCTGGCGCCGTTTTCACCGCTTCTGTAGCAGCTTTCTCTTGAGGTTTTGGCGCCTCTGGTTTTGCTGCCGATTCTGGCTTAGCTATCGCTGGTTCTTTGGTGGCTCTGGCTTGTGGTGCTTCTGCTTTCGCCTGCAGTTCTGTTTTTACCGGCGCCACAGCTTTCGGTGGCTGCGCCTGAACCTCTGCTGGCGCTTTAACTGCAACTTCTGATGGTGCCTTAACTGCTACTTCCGATGGTGCTTTAGCAGCCGCAACAACAGCCTTCTGTGCCTCTTGTTTCGCCAATTTCTGTGTTTCCGGTTTTGCCAGCGCCTGCGACGTTGCTTTAGCCGCCTCTTTAGCTTCTTTCGGTGCCCCGGATTTTACTGCCTTTTTCTTAACTGCCTTTTCTGCCATTCCCATCACCTCGATACTTCGACTGGTGTGCTTATCCCTTTCTCTACCCCGAACTTCCTGCCTGCGAGCAATACATTATCCTGTACAGGTGAGACCTTGAACCTCTTCTCAAGCGAACTGCCGTTGGACTTTATTTTAATATACCCGCCTTTTAAGAGCTTGAGCGCCTTCACCATGTTCAGGTTCACTTCCACGAAATCATTGTCGTCGGGCAAGCCGTACCACATAAAGGGGTTGTACACGCTCACAAGTGCGGTTTTTGCCTCAGCAGGTTTCGAGGATGCCTGTATCGCACCATAAGCGGGTCTATCGTACCCGGGAATCGTGAACTCATCGACCGCGCTGATACCAAGTGCCTTCTTCACCGACTCATGCAGAGAATTGAACTCGAATTTCGTACCTGCTATGATGCCAAGCGCATCAAGTCCGCCAGTTCCCGTGCCGCCAAGCGCCTGTGCCCTTCCCTCGTTATTGACAAGCGTACCTTTTTTCCTGTATAAAGGTTCGTGGGCTATGACGACATTGGCTTTTGCCGTTACCGCCTGCCCTGTCTGGATTATCAGGTTTGTGAGCTTTCCGAGCGTCTCTGCCGGGATTAACTCCGAAGGGTCGGATTCCAGGCAGAACAAAGTCTTGATCGTTCCCTTATTGATATCCTCCACAAGCTGCGCCAGGGACTTTTGCTTCGCATCCTTTGACAGCAAATACGCGCCTGTCGAGTTTGCAAAAGGCTTGAGGAATGTTATCTTCGCCCCGGCATTTTTAGCAAGGGAAAGAACACTCTTCACCTGTTCGATATCCGAAAGCGGATGGAAATCAGCAATAACAAGCGAATCTTTTGTGAGCTGCAATTTTGAAACATCAGCGGGGCGGATATTTTCATCAGCAAGGGGCAAATCCTTCCACCATACCGAGGTTATCTTCGCTCCTTTCTTTCTGGCTGAAAGCAGGCGCCGGACTATCAGCGGATACTGCTCATACGGGTCGATAAAGAGCACGATATGCTTTGCAGCTTCAATCTCACTGTATGGTATTCCCACGCTCAGGGTCTGATATGCATCTTTTGGAAGTGCCTCGAAATTCGCTCCTGTGCATAAATAGGACTCAGCGACTTTCTGGAATGCAAGAAGCTCCTCGCATGTGGTGTTGCCGAACGAAAGGAAAGCTGCAGAACCTTTGCCTGCCGATATTCTCCTGGCTGCCTCCTTTGCAGCTTCTTCAAGCGAGGTCTCCTTTCCATCTACTGTCGACTTAACAGGTGCATAGAGGCGGGAGAGGCTCATCCCGAACCTGCAAAGCTTTCCGGCATTGGCAGGAGAGGACTTCCTGAAATCCACCTCAGGTTTCCCGTTCTCTCGAATATATAATCCGCAGCCGAAATTGCAGCCCGGGCAAATAGTTGAATAAACGTTCATGGCTCACACCTCAAGCTTAGCTTCAAAATACGGCGGTTTTCGCAAATCCATTCCAGGCTCATACTTCAACTGCTCCT
>CABMIB010000018.1 GCA_902386135.1 uncultured archaeon | reverse complement strand
TTATTCCGGGTCTGGAAAAAGCAGCAGTTACTCCGGCTGAGTTCAAGAAGACCTGAATATTTTTATTCTATAAGGAGCAGTTGCTCGCTACCACTACCCCAGCTTCCTCACCAATATCTCCCTCGCCGCCCTCGCATCCGCCCTTCCCTTCGTCTTCTTCATCACGGCCCCCACAAGCGAATTGAGCGCCTTCTCCTTCCCGGCTTTGAAATCAGCTACAGCCTGCGGGTTCTTTTTTGGTTTTTTACAGCTCCAGCGGAGTGGTTTTACATTGTATTTTATTGAATTATCTTTGAAAGTTCTTCAAGAACATCATCTACAGTCATATCTTTTGACTCTTGTACTCCATCCTTCTCATGCACATGAAACGGGAAGGTAGAAAGTTCCCTGTGATGGGGCGCGTTGTCCCATCTTATTATAAGTTCATCATTTTTTTGTAGATGATATGAATATTTATCGCGCTTTATCTTGTTCTCATGAACAGTGAAATATTCTGAAACATAGAGCTCTGATCCGTCAATCATGAGAACCCTGCAATCCAGAAATCCGGAAACAGAGGTGATGAATTCATCAAGTATATCAATATCCTTAACTATCGGAGATACGGTTAAAGATGCCTTGAGATCAGCAAGAAAATCCTCAAGCATGAACTATCTTTTCGATCTCCTTTAACCTTTCCATGAGCTTATTGAATGTATCCTTATAAGCATACCATTTTATGTATTCCCTGTCATCCCCAAGTTCGCCTGCGTTGAACTTCTTGTAGAATTCGTCGGAACTCATTTTATGGCGCTTTTCAAAATCGGCAAGTGAGTTCTTGACCTGCTTGAGCTCACGCTTGACCATGCCAAGCTCTACCTTTAACATTTTGTTTATGGTGGACTCTATATATTTTTTCTCGAAATCGAGACCGTGTGACAGTTGAGAATTTATAGCTTTCACGTATTCGGAGGACATAACTATAATATGCATTGGCTTTTAACTTTATAAAGCTTCCTTGAATAAAATTGGATTATTGCTGGCGGTGCGCAGCCTGGCGGCGTGAAGTGATTAACCACAGGGAGGTCGATTTCGGATAGCAGCAGGTAAATTAGATTGTTAAATTTATCGAGGATGTTTCTGGAACATCTTTGTAGCTATACCGTCACCTAATTTTTCGCCTAATTTTCCCATTTTTGTGTTATAATTATTTATTACTTCGTTATATTTCTTTATTACTTTAGTTAATAAATCAAATAGAGGCTCTAAGCTTGTAATTACAATTAATATAAGTACTAAATCTATAATTATTGCCTTGTTATCGATAATAAAATCTAAAACAGGTTTATGTAACGAGAATAAAAAGTCCCATATAAATATAGCGAATCCTAATGGAAACATAGCCCATCTGAATCCTTTACCAATTTCACTCGCAATATCTTTTTTAAAATATGTCAAAAATCTAATTGATATAACTATAGTCATACTGGCGCCGATTAATAATGCATGATTATTAGTAAACGGATCTGTTCTGTATAAAAAAAACATTGAACTAATTGAAATTAAAAAATTGAAAATCAGTATATAGATAAAAGAGTAAAGAAAATTAATAAATTTTAGAATGGTATTTGAATCGTTGGATATTATTTTCAAATCCAAATACTTTGAATACGATCCTTTTTCAATAATATCAAATATTCCCGACGAAACAGCAACAAGATAAACAATACCCCGATCATACCTATAATTAAGACGGAAACTTTAGCGAGCTGAGGATTAATTATAGTATAAAATCCTATTATTAAGAAGAAAGAACCAATAAACAACTTAGTTCTAAACGGTAAATTCATATAACTGCTAACAAAGGATTTCCCGTTTAAATAGTCATCTACCAAAACTTCTTATAGATTTAAATTTCAGTTGCAACTCCTTACCCCAGCTTCCCCAGCAGTATCTCCCTTGCCGCCCTCGCATCCGCCCTTCCCTTCGTCTTCTTCATCACTGCCCCCACAAGCGAATTGAGCGCCTTTTCCTTCCCGGCTTTGAAATCTGCCACAGCCTGCGGGTTCTCTTTTATCGCCTCAAGCGCGGCGGTCTCAACGATATCGCCTTCAACTTTGATAAGCCCCTTTTCCCTGACAATCTCTTCAGGCGTTCCGCCCTTATCGAGTATGGTCCTGATGATGTCCACCGCGCCGTCCTCTGTGATATTCTTGCTTGCGAGAAGCCCGATTACTGACAGCATGTGCTCTTTCTTAAAAGAATCAATCGTTAGATTACGATAATTCAATTCACCTTTGAGGACATCGCATATCCAGACAGCCGCCGTCTTTGGATCAGCTTTTTTCGCGACATTTTCATAAAATATCGCAAGCTTCAATTCCGAGGTCAGTGCCTTGGCATGGTCATCCGTAATCCCGTACTGCTCCACAAATCTCATCCTTCTTGCATCGGGCAGCTCAGGCAGCGTCTCTTTTATCGCAGGCGCCCACCCCGAAATCTTCAAAGGCACAAGGTCAGGCTCCGGGAAATAGCGGTAATCGTGCGCTTCTTCCTTGGTACGCATGGACAGGGTTATCTCCCGCGCCTCATCAAAGTGGCGTGTCTCCTGTACAACAACGCCGCCACGGCGAACAACGTTCTTCTGCCGCACGATCTCGTAGAGCAGCGCGCGCTCGGCACCCTTGTGCGATGAGATGTTCTTTACCTCGGCGCGCTGTCCTCCCATGATTGAGATGTTGGCATCAACCCGCAGTGCGCCTTCAAGATTGCCGTCGAACACATCAAGATACTCAAGGATGTTGCGAAGCTTATCAAGATACCGCCGCGCCTCCTTCGGGCTCCTGAGATCAGGCTCGCTCACAACTTCAAGCAGCGCCATGCCCGAGCGGTTATAGTCGATAAGCGTGTATTTTGATTTGTCGATAGTGCCTTCATGCACAAGCCTTCCCGGGTCTTCTTCCATGTGAGCCCGCGTAATCCTTACTTTAAGCTCCCCATCTTCGCCTTCTATCATGATGTAGCCCTGGCTTGAAATTGGAAAGTCATACTGCGTTATCTGGAAGCCTTTCGGAAGGTCGGGATAATAGTAGTTCTTCCGGTAGAACTGCGTATGCTCTTCTATTTTGCAGTTCAGCGCCAGCCCGACTTTTATTGCAGCTTCTACTGCCTTTTTATTTATCACAGGCAGAGAACCTGGAAGTCCAAGGCACACAGGGCAGACATGTGAGTTCGGCGGGTCGTTATGATAATCCGTAGTACATCCGCAGAATACCTTGGTCTTGAGTTTGTTCAACTGAACATGGACTTCAAGCCCGATTTTCACTCCATCAGGGTTTTCGTACATTATATCTCCTCCGGTCTTTTGCTGTGAAAATCAGTATTCTCTTCAAATGTATAAGCTGCTTTCAGGATCGTGGCTTCATCAAAATGTTTGCCGATGATCTGCATCCCGATAGGCAGTCCTTCTGAGAAACCACACGGTACAGAAATAGACGGAACGCCTGCAAGGTTGATGGGCACTGTGTCCACATCAGCAAGGTACAGCGATAGCGGGTCGCCTATCTTTTCACCGAGCTTGAACGCCGGATACGGCATCGTCGGAGCAATGAGAACATCCACATCTTTGAAAGCCTGCTCGAAGTCCTGCTTTATAAGTGTTCTCACCTGCAGGGCTTTTAAGTAATATTTATCGTGATACCCTGCTGAAAGAGCATATGTCCCCAAGATAATCCGCCGCTTCACCTCATCGCCAAACCCTGCGGCTCTCACCTGCGAGAAGGTGGTGTGCCAGTCGCTGTCTTCAGTGCGTAAGCCGTACCTCATGCCGTCAAAGCGTGCAAGATTAGATGATGCTTCGCTCATGGCAATTATATAGTAAGCCGCAAGTGCATACTTTGTATGGGGCATCCTCACCTCAGTGCGGCTTGCCCCGAGGTCTTCCAGTTTGTGTATCGCATCCCAGACAGCCTTTTCCACTTTTTCATCCGTACCTTCGCCGAAGTATTCTTCCGGCACCCCGATCTTTAATCCGCTGACATCATTCTCAAGCGCTGATGAGTATTTTTCTTCCCTGTCCACAGATGTGGAATCCCGCACATCGTAACCTGCGACAACATCAAAAAGCGTTGCTACATCACGAACGTTTGTGGCGAACGGTCCGATCTGCTCAAGCGAATTGGCATACGCGATAAGCCCGTAGCGGGATATGACGCCGTATGTTGGTTTTAATCCCACGATGCCGCAAAACGATGCAGGGCAGCGGACTGAGCCGCCTGTATCGGAACCCAGAGCCAGCGGTGCTTCATCTCCAGCCACAGCCGCAGCGCTGCCGCCGGATGAACCGCCGGGCACCCTGTCCGTGTCCCACGGGTTTTTTGTAGAACCGTAGAAACTGGTCTCAGTGGAAGTGCCCATGGCGAACTCATCCATGTTCGTCTTCCCGATAATCACAGCGCCTGCTCCTTTTAGTCTTTCGATGACGTGGGCATCGTATGGCGGGATATATCCTGTCAGGATTTTTGAGGCGCATGTTGTCAGTATGCCTTTTGTGGAAATATTGTCCTTGATCGCAACCGGTATCCCGGCCAGCGGTCCGTCGTTGCTCTCAGAATCGATTTCCCTGGCGCGCGAAAGTGCGCTCTCTTTTGCAACTGTGATATAGGCATTCAGTTTGCTTGATCCGATCCTCTCCAGATACTCAGCAACGATCTCTTCAGAGGAGTCGGCATGGATTCTTTCCCTCAGTTCATTGATACTTGCCCACATTTTACATCATCCTTGGCGCCTTAAAGAACCCGTCATGCTTCTTCGGCGCATTGGATAGCGCCTCTTCCTGGGACAGGGATTTCGTCGGTGAATTGATCTCATCGTCCCTGAACACGTTGCTTAGTGCAAGTACGTGGTAGGTAGGCTCAACACCCTCCGTATCCACTTTATCAAGCTCCCCGAAATAATCAAGAACAGAATTGAGCTTGGGCGTGTATTTTTCCCGGTCTTCCTCGCTTAATTCAAGGCGGGATAACCATGCTATATGCTCAAGGTCTTTTTTTGTAATCATAATGCTCCCTGCAATCTGAATAAAACGTAATAAGCCTTTGCTTTTATAAGGTTTACTACTTAAGAACTCAAGTCAAAAAGAAACAGAAATCCTGTTAGTCAGGAAGTATAAAGCAGTTAAAACCTGCTCAAGTTGCCAACTAATAAAGAAGGTTTAAACCCCTTTAATAAGACTTGCCAGCCCGACTATAAGGATCAATACAAGTACGATGATCGCTGTTTTCAGCAGCCCCTGTACCATGTTCACGCTTGTGGTCAGGTTTTTTATAGATTCTTCTATCTGGGCTGCCTTCACAGGAGCAACTGCAACTGCAGGACTTACGGCAGCCTCAACAGCCGGCTCTCTGTATGCACTGACTTCCTGTGGCGCCGGGACAGGTTCGGTTTTTACAGGCAGCGATTTTTTCACTAATGGCGTACTTTGCTGTGCGGGTTTGTTTTTCAATAATGCTTTGTACATCGCATCTTCACTTGATGCGGCACTCGTCGGTGCTTTTGGAACGGTTTTTACCGGAACATCGGTTTTCTTTTCAGCCTGCGTGTTCTGCTGAGGTTTATTCTTTAATAATGCTTTAAACAGTGCGTCTTCACTCATTGATGGCATTTTTGTACCCTCTGCCTTTAAAGTTAAAACTCTAGCGGCACCGGATATATTACTTTTGGCTATTTAAAACATTTGTATTATACCAGCAATTATATTTAGTGCCAACGCAAGTATCGAGAGAATTCCATGGAAAGGTTCAGAGCGAGAAATATAGGGTACGTAGTTGCAATAGGCGCCATTGTCTTTGTTTTTTTCACGAACAGTATCGGCCTGAATGAATTCCTCTCCAGGATAAGCAGTGTCAGTAAACCGCTTTTTCTTCTTGTGATCCTGTTCAATTTTCTGAATATCATATCTTTTGTGATAACCTGGCGTTTTCTCATCCCTGCACGTGTCGGTCTGTATAAATTATTCAAATTCTACATGGCAGGGACGTTCGTTAACAACATTACCCCCACGTTCGGGACAGGCGGCGAACCTGTAAAAGCCATGCTGCTTGGAAAAGAGATAGGTGTGGACAGAGCCGAATGTTTTGCCGGGGTCGTATCGCAGAGAATGTTAAATATGTTCCCTTTCCTGGTCATTGGCGGTCTGGGTATCGGTCTTCTGTTCTCCATGCCTGGAATGATGCTCGGAACCCCACAGATAATAGCTCTCCTGTTCTCTATCGGACTGGCCTTCGGCGCTTTCGGTCTTATCATTTATTTCTATATAAGGAAGGATAAACTCTCTTCATTTGTTCACTCTTCGATCAAGTTCTTTGCACCTTTTATTGGGTTTGTGAAAAAAGGCTTTGACCACAAAGCGTACGCTGACGCGGTCGAGAAATCAATCAATTCGTTCCACGGGGGACTGAGGAGCATACATCACAATAGAAAAGGTATTATTAATGCTACTTTATTCTCTTTCCTCGGATGGGTCTTTGATATTCTTGCAATATATGCTGTATTCCTTTCCCTGGGATATACGCATGTTCATATCAGCGTACTTATTATCACTTATACCGTTTCAATGATGAGCAGTTGGTTACCCCTTTTCCTTCCCGGCGGTCTTGGCATCGTGGATGTTACTATGGCAGGGCTTTTCATATTCAGCGGGATCCCGGCTGAGATCGCAGGACCTGCGACATGGCTCTACAGGCTTATAGCATACTGGCTCAACACAATTGTCGGCGCATACTATTTGCGCGCCTCGTTAAAGCCCGAATAGCTCTTCTTTCTTAAAGGTGAAGCTTCCGCTCACACTCACAGAAGCGGGAAGCTCCCCGAACCTTGATTTCAGGATAAGGTCGGCTATTTCAGCCTCCATCACTCTGCTTATCCCGATAATGGACGTAGTCGGTCTTGGGTTAACGTCAACGACGTAGGGCTTATCACCGAGCACGATATCCACGCCGGCGTACCCCCTGCATCCGAGGGTTTTTAGGGTCTTTTTCGCCACTTCAATAATTTCATTGTTCATATCGCAATAATATGGTACTATCCCGCCTTTGTATGAGACCTCGCAGTCGATTTCGATAAGCTGCTTATTAACAGTTAGCAGAAGCTGCGTTTTTCCGGTTATTATGCTTGCGCTTAAGTGTTCGCCTTCGATGAACTGCGTGGCGATAAAGCCATCTTCTACCTTCCCTGCGCTGCTTTTATGGATTCCCTCGGAGGCGCACCCGAACCTTGGTTTGATTATGTGATTGCCTTTGTATTCCCCGTTTCCGATAGTATGAGGCACCGGAATGTTTTCCCGCTCAAGCGCGCGGGTGCATTCAAGCTTATCAGCGCACAGGCGCACCGAACCGGAGGGGCATCCGAGGTTTTCCGTGTTCTCTTCCACAATCTCGGTAAGGTCTCCCAGGATTTCATCGGGAGCAATGACAAGCCCGGCATCACAGTCTTTTGAGAGCTTTGCAACCGTCTCTTCAAACCGCTCTGTCCTGACGGCGGTTCCTGCATCGATCAGCATGCCTGATGTGGGGTAGAATACCTCATGACCGCAAGAAACAAAGCTCCGCACAAGTGTCCCTAACATGGCCCGTCCTTCAGGCATGAATCCAGGGATGCCCGCACCTACCGCATATTCTGCGACCATTATTTTCATAGAATACAGAAGAGGTACTATTTGTATTAAGCTTTTTTATAAACCGGGGTCCACATGGCAGCTCCATAGCGAAAATCCTGAATTACACGTACCATGCGCCGGACAATAACCCTAAATACCCGGAAACCAATATATATACGTTCCAGAACTACGAATTCTGGACAAATCGTGTTGATAGGTCCTTGCGGGAGAACGGCGGCGCCAATCTATGACCGTACAGACAACCCCAATGCGGTACACGCGATAACACCTGACACAAGGGTTACGGTGGCAGACTACGGCAAAAGCCAGTGGATGAAGTTCCGAGTTAGTGTCAGGTTACAGCTAAATATATTATTCCTTTGTTTTTATAAGTCTTTCTCTAATTAAATAGACGCATATTGCCAGAACCGATATGCCGAAAAGTGCCTGGAATACGGGCTGGTATCGGTAATTAAACCATGTCCTTATAAGTTCTTCAATGGAAAAGTACAGCTTAAATATAGCCAGTAATGCAAAAAGCATGGCTATCAGGAAAATCCCGAAATAAAAATAATCCTCGATTTTTTCTCGGCTTACCATTGTGACCTCCTCTTTAATGCAATTACCACCATAATCGCCGTGATGGCTCCCAATAATTCAAATCCGGGCTCTTTCGGCGCGGGAGCTTGTGTTGCCCCGGGATAATAAGGTGGAGCAGCTGGCGCACCCTCACGTACGAACTTTGATACCTCGATGTTAACATTTTTTTCCTCACTTTCTTTCGGAACTGTCTTTGTAGGAGCCAAAAGTACGGGTTTTTCCCAGCTATTTATCAAAACATCCCCTTTCCAGAGTTCAACTACCACCATGTAATTATATCCGTCCGGAACATCAAGTTTCACGTTATTAACGGCAGTGGCTTCGCTTGCGATCACTCCCGTCTCAGAAGTTGTTTTATCTGCAAGAAGATTGGATTCAGCCTGCCTTGCCTTGATGATGAGCTTTAAGTTCTCAGAAGCTTCTGAACCCCTGTTCTCAAGATATATATCGGGTGTGATGGTCACGCGCCCTGCTGATACATTGCTGACCGTAAAATCGATGTTATTCAAAGTAATTCCACTGCGCTTGGAATCCGGTATCAGGGCATTCAGGCCCATGATACTTACGGAGCCGCTGTCCAGAATTGAGCCGTTGTCAAAAAGCAGGAGCATCAATTCATAGCCGCCGTTCCTCTCTACCGTTAAATTCTGGGATACAATAAGCGTTTTACCTGCCGTTCCAGATGAACCGATTTCGGGAATTGGAGTGGAAACCTGCGCTGCAAGCAATTTTGTATCGCTTCTTATTGCCCTTATCAGCATTGATGCATTTTTGGTATTACCGCCGGCATGGTTTATATAGGCTGTAATATTCACTTCTACAAGAGCACTCGTTACTTTGACAGGCTTCACATCCACATCGCGTATATTAAGAAAAGGCGGAGATTCAGGTTCCTGTATAAGTACATCCTCTTTGACCAGAATTATCACGAAAGAAAGAATTAAAACCGACGCCAGCAATATTGCAAGCAGATGAGATGATTTCGTACCCATTTTTATAATCCCGTATGCTTAATGTATCAACTTGTCTATATATTTTACTGGTAGTGTTAAAGTGGGGACTCCAAAAACGATGCCCTTATTTACTATCCATGTAAAGACTGTCATGGATGAAAGAACTCTCAACCATAATAGAAAAAGTACAGTCTTCAGATGACCTGGACTTTGAAGACGGAATGTTCCTGATGAAGTCCAGAAATCTCCCCCTCATCGGGGCGCTTGCGGATCATATGCGCAGGAAAACAGCAGGGGACAGGGTCATGTTCGTAACGAACTGCCATATAAATTATACCAATATCTGCACCTCTAAATGCAGGTTCTGCGCTTATTTCAGGGAAGAGGGGCAGGAAGGGGCATTTACCCTGACCGTTGACGATGTCATAGGGAAAGCGGAAAAAGCTAGGGAAGCGGGTGCGACCGAACTGCATATCGTGGGCTCTCTAAACCCGAAGCTGCCATTTGAGTATTATGAAGAGGTTCTCGGCAGGCTTCATGAAAAGTACCCGGCTCTGTCCCTGAAAGCATACACGGCTGTGGAAATCGCGCATCTTGCAGAAACTACCGGGATGAGCGTGAGGGGTGTTCTTTTGCGCCTGAAAAAAGCAGGGCTTACAAGCCTCCCCGGAGGCGGGGGGGAGATATTCAATGAAGATACAAGGAAAAAGGTCTGCCCGCACAAAATAAGCGGCGAGCGATGGCTTGATGTCATGGGAACCGCCCACAGCCTAGGAATAAAAAGCAATGCCACGATGCTTTACGGGCATATCGAAACGGATGCCGATATCGTGGACCATATCCTCAGGATAAGAGAATTGCAGAAAAAAACACACGGGTTCCAGGCATTCATCCCTTTGAGATTCCATCCCGATAACACCGGGCTTCAAAAGGACGGCATTGTCAGGTTCGGTCCGACGGGGTTTGATGACCTTAAGACAATTGCAGTTTCACGCCTTCTGTTGAACGGCTATATCAACAATATCAAGACCTACTGGGTCATGGTAGGCGAAAAGATCGCGCAGATAGCTCTCCATTACGGCGCGAACGATATCGACGGCACTGTGATGGAGGAGCGCATAACACATGCCGCCGGCGGCGCCACGCCTGAGTATATGCCAAAAGAGAGGCTTATTCATTTAATAAAGAACGCCGGCAGGATACCGGTTGAAAGGACTACGAACTACGAGGTAATAAAAGAATATAACTGACGTTACCGCCTGCTTATGCCTCATTTATGGTTATGCCTCAGTTATGTATCTCTGGCTCTCAACCATCAGCTTATCAAGCAGGATGATCTTCCTGGCGGTCTCCAGGTCATCGGTATTGAGCTTGATCCTGTACCACCATTTGTGACCCCCCTCTTCAACACTGCCGACAGAGAACATCCAGTACTTACAGTCCATTTCTGCCAGCCCGTAGTCTTCTCCGAACCACTCGATCACGTGCTGCCTTACCTTATCGGTCTCTTCAATAGGTAAATCGTAATACGCGGACTTGTCTTTGTACTTATCCAGTAACCTGTGTGTATCCTCGCTGCACCAGATTTTTTCATAAAAAGCATCAAGCAGGTTCAGGTCGGCAAGATAACACAACCCTTCCTGTATCCTTTCCAGTTTAATGTTTGTTTCCCCCATACTGTATAATATGTTATCGGGAGAGCTAAATACTTTACGTTTTTGGTCTATAAAAGTCACGACTCCGCTTTAAAAAGCGAAGCATCAACATGGATGCTCAGAAAAGTTATCCTCTTCTTAACGTTTTTCCTCTATACCTTTTCCATAAGTGCTAGTTCTTCCACCAGATATTCCTTTACCAATTGCAAAACCTCCGATGCCAGAAAGAATTGGTAAGCCGGCTTCTGCACTTATTACTCCAGTTAGCAATAAGATTGTTACACAAACAATAACAAATAAGGAAAGAATAAATTGACCATATAACATCCAGAACTCATTTCGTCGATTTAAGAACTCGTCCATCATATTTGAAAGAAAACTAGGATCAAATGATCTTGGAGGTGCATCTATTAACCATTTATATACTAAATTAATAATGTTTAATTCTTCACGAAATTTTCTGTTTAATAAAGAACCAAAGAAAACAAAACAAATTAGGGTAGCTACACTGATACCACTTATTAAAACAATTATCCAAAACATGGATGGCTCCATTTCAAACACCTCTTTTCACAAAATAAAATGTTCTAATCGTATTTAATATTTTTTATAGATATTAAACATGTTCATATTTCTTTTGCTTCTCCGAGCATGAGAACATCTATCGTAGCAGTCACTATATACCCCGTACATGCGCTTAACCCCTCCCGAAAGCTGTTCTCGCGGGAACAGGCGCACATTCGCTTTTGCGTGCTCCTTTTAGGGCGGGGGGCAATCCTCATGATTGTCTTGATTGCTCCGTCTTTGCTCATATACAATAATTGACCGTTGACACGGAAGATGGATTTTTGTGAGAGTTGTGTAAAGCTGACCCTCAAAAAATGAGATTAATCATATTCAATTCAATACTTGGCAAAATATAAATACCCAAATAAGCAAAATATGCTGGAAGAATATTTAAGCTGGGAAACCTATCAAAATAGAATCACAAAAGGAACCAATAAAGTCAGAGCTATGCCATGACAAATGATGAGAAAATTTTCGATGTCTTTTTGAGTCATTCGCATTCAGATGCTATAGTGGTGGAGGCGTTGGCTAAGCAACTTGAAGATGAATTTAAATTTCGAGTGTGGCTTGATAAATGGGTTCTTATACCTGGTGAGAGTTGGGAACAAGAAATTGCTCGAGGACTTGATCAGGCAAAATCATGTGCAGTATGTATTGGTAAGGAAACGCCAGAGGGTTGATTTAAAGAAGAAATTGGGCGAGCAATAAATCGACAAACCAAAGAACCGTCTTTTAGAGTAATTCCAGTGCTACTACCAAACGCTCAGAAAATTAATGTAGATAATTTTCTTGAGCTAAGAACATGGGTAAAATTCGAGAAAAATCTTGATAATCCTAGTGCACTTCACATTCTGGTTTCTGGGATAAAAGGGGTGCCGCCTGGACGAGGTCCGGCTACATCAGAAGAGACGGTATCATATTCATTACACGATCAAGAACGGGAGTTTTTGAAACAAATTCAACAATTGCGTAGTGAGCGACTGATTGATGATGAGATTGCAATTGAGTACCAACGCAAGGTATTAAATCGAATTATGGAAGTGGTGAAAATTTAAATGACTGATACTAATTACAAATATGATATATATCTAAGCTATTCGAGACCTGACGTAGATTCGGTTGAAAAGGTTGCTCGTTATCTTAGTGATATAGGGCTGAAAGTCTGGTTTGATCGATGGTCCCTAGTTCCTGGGGTATCATGGCAAGTAACATTGGAAGAAGCTCTTGGAAGTTCGTTTACCATTGCAGTATTCATAGGTACATCACCTTTATCTAATTGGCAAAAACAGGAATGGAAAACTAGTCTTATAAAACAAAAGAGTGATAGCCTTCGCCGGATTATGACTGTATTACTTCCCGGGTCCACCTCGAAAAGTGTTCCATCCCATCTTCGCAAGCTAACTCATATAGACCTTCGTAAAGGTCTTGAGAACACTTACGAACTCAATCGAATTATTGTTAATATAGGACACATGTATGGAGATCGGGGCGAATTAGATAAGGCTATTGAATACTTTGAGATGGCGCTGGAAATAGCTGAAGAACTAAAGGACATACGGGGAAAGGCAGCCAGGCTTAACAATATCGGAAGCGTGTACCAGGATTGGGGCAAACCTGAGCAGGCGCTGGAATACTACCAGAAGGCGCTGGAAATAGATGAAGAACTAAAGGACATACAGTGAAAGTCAACAGACCTCAACAATATCGGACGCGTTTACCATGATTGGGGCAAACCTGAGCAGGCGCTGGAATACTACCAGATGGG
>CABMIB010000017.1 GCA_902386135.1 uncultured archaeon | reverse complement strand
TTTCTCATAACTCAAGCCTGCATGATAAAGAAGCATCCCTAATGCTCTCTGCTTGTTGCTTTTTCTCTTACGGGAAAAGATTTTTCTATCTTCTAACCATCTTACTACTTGTTTTACTAAATTCATACTCTATGAAATATTCACCGACTTTATCTTTAATTTCATAGAGTATTATCTCTTATAAGATAAATCCTTAAGTTGAAGCCCTCTTGATTTGCAATAGGAATGTGTGTTGGGTTTATTCTAATGGCTCTAATAATAAGGACAAAGCAGAATCAGTAGAAGTGACTATTCCTTTAACCTCATCTGGTTATTTTCTTATTCTGTTTGGGAGGTTAGCTGTTAGACACGGTCAAAATATTATTGGAAAAAGCTGAATCTTCTTAAAATGCGGCCAACTTTATTCATTTGGCCGGGATCTCACGCAAGCCAGCCGGAAGACCTCGTTGTTTCTCAAATCATTTCACCGTATCCTTTTTCTCTTCCTCTAAAACCAGCTTAAGAATATGTGATGGATCCTCATCCCGTGTCCAGTTCTTCTGCAAAACTCTAATCCTTGCTGATAATCTTTTCCCAATTTCTCCCATAGTTATTGTCTTTTCAATTGCCTCTTTAAACTGTTCATCGAATTTAGTTTTGGGTTTTAATCGTTCTATCTGTTTTTGCGATGCCCGAAGAACAATTCCAAACCCTGTTTCTATAGAATATGGATACAGACTATCACCATGCTTTGAGCCCCTGTGCTTCATGATTCGCAACGTCCTATCATACATTTCACCAAAGCCCAGATTTTGCAGATATACCACAGTATCGGCTAAATAAAGAGGCATAGTTGAACCCTCTAATATGTGATTTCCATCCTCGAGATCTTCAAGCGTTATCACAGTAGTTCCCAGTTTTCGTAATTCCTTGAATATGGTGCTAAGAGATTTTCTCTCCTCTTTCTCTGAATAAAATGTCGGGTAGGTTAGAGGGTCTATTACAATCCGTAGGTTCTGGGCAGGCATTGCCTTTCTAACCATCTCGATGATATCCAGGGAAGGAAATGTTAAATCCTCTCCAAAAAGATGGATTATCTTTAGATTTCCCTGTTCGATATGGTATCCGATTTCCTCCCACCCTATATCTATGCAGTCCCGAATGATCTGTTCCTCAGACATCTCAAAAGAAACAAATACGACTTTTCCGCCATGACCAAGACCAAATAACGAATACTGCAATGCAAAGGTTGTTTTTCCAACACCAGTACCGCCCCTTACTACATTAATGGTATTCCCTCGAAAGCCTCCGCCCGTCAGGTCATCAAGGCCATAGATTCCTGTAGAGATCCTATCCTGTTTTTTCATTCTCTATATCTCGCAATTATGCGATCCGCTTAACGAATGTCTTGAGTATTATTATAGTTTTTGATATAGAGACGTGGCGATATTAATTTAACTGAGCAATTTCAGTTATTTAATTATATTACACATAATGTATGGTTGTTATGGCACTTGACGTTTTCCGGGTCGACGATTAATTGATTTTTCTCTTTTCTCTGTATCCTTACGCTCCACCCATCAACCTCATATTCAAACCAGGGAGTTGGTTTTGGAGACAGACCAACTATCCTTATGAGATTAGTATCGTTTTCAGATTTAATCTCTATTATGCCATCGCATAGTTGCTTTAAGGTCGTGATTTCCGTTTCATGATGCACGCCACTATCTACTACATATATTCCAAGAGCCCCGGCGGCTTTAATACGTGCAGTCAAAACGTGAAGAAACCTGAAGACTACTTGAATATTTGAATACATCAGTATTGTAGAAAGCGAATTAATATGAACCTCGGTATTTTTTATATTTCTTTTAATAAAAAAATCCTCAAAAAACTGACTTATCTTCACATTAATTCCAGTTAAATCAGCGGGACTGTTTGCTAATTTAGTGTATTCATTCCCGATCGCATCGCTTCCAAGCGATTTTGTAAAACAATCCACAATCCCGATTCTTTCCTTCGGCAGGTTTAGTTTATTTTCTTTGAACAGTTCTAGAAAACGAGTTCCCGATTCTGAAGTCGCTACTGTTATTACTGCATTTTCATTTTTTACGATGCTGTAGCAGGTTATAAAATTCAGGATTACGTTTTTCCCGCTCATTGGTGGGCCAATTAACATGATGTTAGAGCCTTTTTTTATCTCCCCAATTGCCTCATCGAGTTCCTTTATACAAGTTGTATATCCTCTCATTTCAATCACTATCTAAATTACACTATGTTCCCACAAATTATACTATTTTCCCACAAATCCTATATGATTTAACATAGTATAAGCCTTTCTGGGTTGTGTAACAAAATCAGCCTGTACTTACTGTATTCTCTCAAGTCAACGGCTTTTTACGCAAAAAACTCGATTTTGCTTTTGTTTCGAGCGATAATCATATCGAGCATGGATAAAATGAGGTACTGATTGGGTACATCTTAGATTCGAATTATGGGATAATATAACGGGCTCATTAGATGTGAACATCAAATAGGCAGAAAATTTAATATGCTCGCTTTTCGCTATCAGTCCCAGAGATAATCTGATAAAAGTAAAACTAAAAATGGATGCTGGAGAGCGATTAGTCAGACAGCTTCTTTCAATCCGAGGTCAGTAACTGCTGTTATCTTTAATCCTGTTGAGGTTCTACATCTGCCTTATTGGGCATTGGCTGACTGCCGATATTGAGGGTGGGCTGGTTCTTCAGAATGTTTACGGGCTCTTTGAAGAGACGAAGCGCAAGCAGGTATCTATCCGGAAAAGCCTCGCCATGGTTATGGGCTGAGACCTGGGATGCTATCGTTTTCCTAAACCGTCAGTCCAAAATTACAAAAAAATTTTGGCGAAGGACCCACATTCAAGAAGAGAGTTCATTTTTAAAGTTTCCAGGACAATGCATGGCAGCTATCAGCATGCATTCGACCAAGGCTGTTCAGCACACTCCCGGGCCTCGGTCCCATCTGCCGAGGTCATGCACAAAAACGCCCTTTGCTCTATGGCCTCGCGGAGATAGCATTATAGGATAGCACATGATAGCAGGGGGGGAGATAGTACAGTTAGCAAAGATGATATCAGAAGATAGCATGCTCATATCATCAAGCCGGCGCGCCTGCAGGCGGCGCCGGTCAAGAAGAAAGATGGATTGAACAAAGAATACGAAAAATCGAACAAATCACTGGTTTGATTGAACTGGCCAGCAGCAAAAAAGAAGCAACTAGAGGAACCCGCATTCGCTCTTACTCCTGGCATGGTACTCAGGGCATGACGCAGGACACGAGTTATGATATTCGTTCATCCTGCCACAAGTCTCATCATTGCAGCGCGCTCATTTATTCTCAATGCAGTTATTATATCCATAGTTAATCGCTCCTGACAACTGAATGCATGAACATCAATGCGGCACCAAGCCACTTACAAATCTGTTGGACAATGCCAATACTTTGTTATATTCTATTGATTGATCCTACCAGAGGGTATATATGGGGCCATGAACTATAAAATAATTAACAGCGGGAAGGACTAGTAAAATATTGCAATGTTGTCAAAATGTTATTTATGAGAGAATTTCTGACTGAAAATGAGCATAGCTGCGGCAATATTCGGGCTAAGAATAAATATCGCATACCCCTCAAAGCAGTCACAATCTTGCTTATATTATCGGGGTTTATTAGCCTTGTCTCTGCATACCAGGAATCGGATCTCCAGTGGGCTCCTGGCGTATCAAACACACTTCACCTTAATGATGTAATCACATATAACGGATATACCGTAAAAGCCGTAGGTTTTCCCGAGCCCGTGGAGTCAAATAGATATAGTGAAACTCCCAGCGAACCTGTTAATCCGTTTGTGGGATTAAACGTCTCAAAAAATGGCAGTTTTGCCAATAACACCCCTCTCGGAATCGGGGAATCCTACATCACACCTGACGGTGAGCTGAGGGTCATGGTAACAGGATTGCCATCGGAGAATTCTACAGAATGGCTTTTTGAAAGTTACAATCCGTGGGCGGTAGTAGAACTGGATCCGAGGGGTAAGCCCGAACTTGATGTATCGATAGATACCGATAAAGGTGAATACTCATCCGCTGACGATACAGAGATTATTGCGTACGTGACTGTAAGGAACTCAGGCATGGCTGATGCCGTTAACGTTGATTTGAACATTGATGCACCATTTTCAGAAAAAAAAGGTAGTTTAAAGTATCATTACGATAGGATCAAAAAAGAAGAATCGGTAACGGAAGAAATCGCTTTTATAATGCCGGTCACCACAGAAGATAAAACGTACAGCTTATCTGCAAACGTTAGCGCATACGATGTTAAGAACCTGCCTTACCCCGCTAATTCTTCAAAGCAGCTCTCTGTGGTTGTCGATCCTAAATGGAGCATGTCTCTTCAGAAGACCACGCTTGAAAAGATATATCTAAAAGATTCTGCGATGATATCACTCGACTTGAAAAATAACGGAAAAGTAGATATTAAAAATGTGAGTATTGATGATTCTCTACCCACTAGTTTTAAGCTCGTAGGTAATGCTTCGCTGCACTGGGTCGCTGATATTCCTGCAGGCGGGGAATGGAATTATCACTATCTTGTAGCGCCTCTTGAGCCAAATGCCGAAGGCGTCGTATTCCCGGTAGCAACCGCAGAGTTCAAAGTAAATAGAGAATCATACGGCATACGGTCAAACCAACCTAAGATGGTGGTTTATGGGCCATTAGTTACTCTCAACAAAAGCACCGATGTTTCTGCAATCAATCCGGGTGAAGCTGTGACTGTAACTGTAACTGCAAAAAATACAGGGAGTACTCCAACAAGAGTCTTCATAAGAGATCAATTGCCTGGGAAGACAACTTTGGTCAGCGGCATTACCGCTTATGAGGATTTTTTGGAAGCTAGCAAGGAAGTGAATTTCAGCTATACTCTTAAAATAGACTCAGATATTCCCATTGAACTCCCGCCTGCGACCGCCCAGTATTATGAGCTCGGGACCACAGGTAGAAAGATCAACACATCGAGCCAAAAACTTGAAATAATGATTAAATCCTCGACTGAAGCCAATGTCAATGTAACTCCTATAAAGATACAGCCATCCATTGAATCTAAGAACAATTTTACTGATCCAAATGCTGTCAATGGATCAGATGAAGGAACTCATGAACCTGTAGCAAATGTTTCTGGAACGAATGTTTCTGGAACGAATGTTTCTGGAGCAAAACGATTTGGAATATTTGATTTTATTTCAAAAATTATACGGGTCATAATGAAGATTCAATAAATGTTACTGCTTCATCCAAGAAGATGATGTTTTTAATTCCATTCCTGATTATCGACAAACTTTTAAGTTCTAACTGTTCTGGTGTCTTCAAAAATCTATCCCGTGTAATTTCCACATATATAAATGCGATATAAGCCACGACCTCTATGCTTGGCATATAATCCCCCCTTCGAATTCCGTTAGAAAGAGGCATTGCATGAAGCGCAGCGGAGTGCGGTGAGTAGTCACTTCAAAATTATGTGAAATAACAACTTCAATTTAAAACCATAGTCTCTCATTTTTAGGGAGTAAGTCTGAAAAATAAAAATATACCTACCGATATCAATGGCCAATTATTATATATGAGCCAAGACGTGAGCGCCACCCATATATGCAGTACAAGCCCTCCTCCCCTGATTGGGACGGCGCGCCGGGGAGCGATGAAGCGGAGAACGGTGTTTGGTGAACACGCACCGCCCTTGCCCTGCAAACATCCTTGTCGAGCAAATAATACTTTAAGATGTAGCATTTACATTAAGCTATTAGTTACTCATGAACAACATAGATAGAATAAGCACCTCAATCCTCTCCCGCATCAAGCCCGGCGAAGCAGAAAAGCAAAAGCTCCGGGCTCTTGCACAGAGCCTAATCTCCAGGATCAATGCCATCGGCAAAGCTGAGGGGCTAAACATCAAAGGGATACTCGTAGGCTCATCCGCGCGCGGCACATGGCTCGCGGGAGAGCATGACCTTGACATTTTCATCATGTTCCCGGCAGATGCAACGCGGGAGTATCTTGAAGAAAAAGGGCTGTACGTTGCGCGAAAAATTGCCCAAGGAGCGCAGAGCTACGATGAGAGATATGCCGAGCATCCCTATATCAACGCAATCTTTGATGGTTTTGAGGTTGACCTTGTCCCTGCCTTTGGCGTACAGAGCGCGGCTGAGATAAAATCCGCTGTGGACAGGACGCCTTTCCATAACAGCTATGTCCTGTCAAGGATCAAGGGACTTGAGGACGAAGTGCTGCTGCTCAAACAGTTTATGAGAGGCATCGGGGTTTACGGCTCGGAGTTGAAGACCCTCGGGTTTTCAGGATATCTTGTGGAACTGCTGGTAATTAATTACGGCTCGTTCGTGGAAGTCCTTAAAGCCGCCTGCCAGTGGAAGACGGGTATGACCATTGATCTGGAAAAGCACGGCAGCGTTGCTTATAAAGACCCTCTGGTCATGGTTGACCCCACAGACCCTGCGCGCAATGTAGCTGCAGTGCTGTCCCTCGATAACCTGAGCATTTTCATTGACAAAGCATGCGAATTCCTGGATGCTCCTTCTGAGAAATTCTTCAGCGGGGCGGTTTATGAGCCTCTTGATGAGGGAGGTTTTAAGAGCACAATGAGCGCAAGAGGAACATCACTTGTAGCCGTGGAGTTTGAGGCTCCTGATGTAGTCGAGGATGTATTGTATCCGCAGCTTCATAAAATGGAGGAATCAATACGCGAGGCGCTGGAAAGAAATGATTTTCGCGTATATAACAGCGGCGTATGGGCTGATGAAAAAGCCGTAGTATTGTTCGAACTTGAATCTTCAAAGCTTCCGCAGGTCAAAAAACACGCAGGTCCGCAGGTATGGTTGGGCGAGCATGCCCGTGCGTTCAAATCCAAATACAAGGACTCGGACACTTTTTCTAATGTATATATCAAGAACGGGAAGTATATGATCGAGATCCCAAGAAAATATAACGAGGCAAAGAAGCTCCTGGGCTCAGAGGTCCCAAAATGCAGCCTTGGGAAACATGTAGCTTTAAGTATTAAAAAAGGGTATCATGTCCTGGAAAACAACGAGATATTAAATGTCAAAGATGAAGAGTTCAGAAGATTTCTCAGGAGATTTTTCGAAAAATAGAACTGCGCAGAGAAAAGAAACGATCATGAAATATATACCTCTAATCTTTATCTTTTTGTTTTTTGCTGTCCTCGGATGCATTAGCTCATCTCCATATAAAGATATCACACCTTCAGAACTGACATCAAACCCCGCGTCTTTTGAAGGTAAAGAGGTCTGCATCAGCGGGAATTTTGAGAATAACAGCATCTCCGGCATCCTGATGGGAGGAAAAAATTTTACAGCTAACTATACAAACGGGACTCTTGCGAACGTGTGCGGTACATACAGAGCCGGCAGGATAGAGGTGGATTTTGTAAATTCGACACTCTCGATATCCACTGACAGGGATGTTTACCGTTCAAATGAAACATTGAAAGCGCATGTGGATTTTAACTCCCCGAACAGCGGCAGGGGGCAAGTCCAGGTGTCGGGAATAAGGAACGCATTCAATAGAGCCTTAATAAACGAAACAAAGGATATCAATATCGAAAAAGGCTACAACGGATTTGATTTTGAGTTCACGACCCCGTCATGTGAGGAATGCTCTGCGCTTTCACCGGGTGTGTATGCAATCAACGCAACTGTAAATACCGATGGCAGGACTTTTGAAGCCTACAAGAGATTAACGCTTGAGAGAAACGCCTCAAATGCTTCGGATTCACAGGGCGGACAGGGCGGCAATTCACAGATCAATAATACAAAAAATAATACAAAAACTTACAATCCGCAGGCGGGTAATAATGCATCCGCAGGTGTAGTGACCGTCGAGTACTTCTATATCCCCGGCTGCCAGAAATGCGAAAAAGCCACGCCTGTTATTGAGAATTTAATGAGTTCCTACGGCGGCAGGGTGAACTTTATAAAATACAACGCCAACGAAGAAGGGCGTGAGCTGGCTATAAAGTACCAGATCCCTGGGACGCCTTCCGTTGTCATCAACAAAGGGAAGCTGATCTCATATAACGATTATAACGGAGATACCGCAAAACTCGATGAGCTTTTAAAAGAAGCTATTAATAATGCCTCCACATCGCCATCATCCACCGTTCCGGCGGAGAAAAAGATCACCCTTTCAGTACCCTCTGTCCTTGCAGTGGGCTTCCTGGCCGGGTTCAACCCCTGTCTCCTTGCAATACTGGCTTTCATCGCATCGGTCACGCTTGCAACTACAGGCAGGAGACGCAATGTGCTTCTTATCGTGCTGATGTTCAGCCTGGGTATTTTCGTGACATACCTGATAGTCGGGGTCGGGCTTCTTCGCATCATCGAGCAATCATCATCACTGCAGGCTACCATCAGGAGTATTCTTGTGGTTCTGATAAGCCTCCTGGGAATATGGCATGTGTACGACGCCTGGCATCTGCGGAAAAATACTGAATCATCCTTCTATACCCCGAAAGTTTTCATCCGCCTCACAGAGAGCGTGACAAAAAAGGTAAGCCTTCCGGCGGCGTTCTTCATAGGCGCGCTTTTCTCTCTCATAAAAGCGCCTTGCGTTGGCGCGGTTTATTTCGTCATCCTTAACATGGTGAGACAGGGCGAGGGCGCAGGCATGGTGTATCTTGCAGCCTATAACCTTGGCGTTGTGCTTCCTGTGCTTATACTGGGCACAGCTATTGCTTTCGGGCTGAACCCTGAAAAAGTGGAGCAGTTCAGGAAAGAAAGAAGGTCGGTGCTTCGTCTGATTACGGGGGTGACGCTGCTCGTTATTGCTGTTCTTATGTACGCGGGAGTAATCTAACTTAGCAGCGAACCAATAATCGTATCCAGGTTCTTCGCCATCGCATCCATATCTTCATTTGTCATGGAAGGATTGACTTTCAGGTTCCCGTTAATGATTATTGTGGGCGTCTCGTCCACCTGGAAGGATTCGGCAAGATTGATATTCGCTTCAGCCTCGTTCTTTGCGTCGCCGTTATTCAACGCTTTAACGAAATCATCGCCAAGTCCCACGCTTTTTCCAATATCCCCGAGCACTGCCGCGCTTGTAAGGTCTTTTTTATCAACGAACTCAGCCTTGAAAAGAGCGTCTTTCATCTCCTCGCCTTTACCCATTTTCTGTGCGAGAATATACGCCTCTATACTTTTTTCGAACCCCGCTTCCTGTGGGACGGTTCTCCACAGCATCGGCTTATATGTAATCTCCAGCTTATCGCCGTACTTTTGTTTTAAAGCTGGTATCTGTGGGTTGAGCGCATAACAGTGACCACAATTGAATTTCATGAACTCGGTTATTTTGACTTTTCCGGGTTCATAAGTGCTTGGTTTGTTAAGTTCTGCGAACTTTCCGGCAGCCGGGAGTTTCCCTGAAAAGCCCTGCTGCTCTGGGGCATTATGGAAATATATAGCCAGCGCTGCTATAAGAAGCACTGCCAGTCCTGCATATATTAGAGTTCGGTCCGGTTTTTTCTTCGGTTGGATGCGCTTCTTTTTTGCCATCAACTGGCATATTGGGTTTGCCCGTTATAATCGTTTCGATTTTTTGCGTTGAATAAAAAAAGAGCGGCTGCATCCGTGGCAGTACCTGTCTGGCTCATATAACCTTCAGTCAGATCTATGGAATTGTTTATACGTTCCTCTCCATAGTTTAATGGCCTGGTTATATTGTCTTCAATCTGACCCATTTTATTTAATGCAGTATTCTCTTTTGCAGGCTGCATAAGAGAATGAGCATATAATGCCGGGCTGGTTGTTGCCATCAACCCCAATACGACCAACACTACTAAAGCAACGCTTATTTTTTTCATTTCCTCCACTCCCTAAGATATTTTTATTTTCGGGATTTCCGCTTAGTCTATATTATATTTTCCTAATCTTAAACTTTATCGTGAGGTGAAATTTCTTATCACTTTATGACCTCCGCCCCCTTTCCTATTGTTGTAATGAATGCCTCGCTTTTGACCCTGCTTTCTGTAAAAGCAGCCACCATTGCACGAGCTATTTTTTCTCTCTCACCCATCTCGCAAACCGCAAGCATGGTCGGTCCTGAACCGCTTATCGTTACCCCGGCAGCACCTGCTTCAAGCGCACTTTTTTTGACCTGAGCATACCCGGTGATGAATCTTGAGCGTATTTCCTCGATCACCCTGTTCTCCATGCTTTCCCCGATGAGCCTTATATCGCCTTTCATCATGCCAACAACCATGGAAGCAGCACTTCCGATGTTGAAAGAGAGATCCCCAAGGGATAGTCCTTTTGGCAGGATTGCCCGCGCCGCCCGTGTACTCACGATTATACTCGGGTGAACAGCAACGATCCCGATGTTCCCGGGCTTGATTGAGATCACTTTATTCTTGCGCACAATAACAAAGCCCCCCAGGATGGCAGGAGCTACATTATCCGCATGTGCAACCCCGGATGCTGCTTTTTCTCCTTCGGCCGCGATCCGGACAAGCTCTTCGCCGGGAAGCCCGAGAGAGAACATCTCATTCAGCGCGAACGCCACGCCTGCCGCAGGTGCTGCGCTGCTCCCGAGACCGCTTGAAAGAGGTATGCCTCTATGTATTGTGATCCTCACGGGCTTATCGAGAATGGAAGCTACAACTCCCGCCGTATTCCTTTGCGCGTCCGTGGGTATGAATTCCGAACCTTTTCCTGTAACTTTTATCTCAAGCTTGTCACTTTTTTCAACTTCTATTATGTCGGCGGGTGTCTCCAGGGCAATACCGAATACATCAAAACCCGCGCCGAGGTTCGCAGAAGTCGCCGGAACCCTGACCTTGAGTATATCAATTCTCATTATCTCTTGTACCCGATAGTCCGCAGGAAGGCTTTCCTGTCCTGTACATCCTTTGCACCCTCGATACCCTTCGGGCTCTCTCCATCTACTACGCCGAGTATTCCTCTGCCCTGTTCGGTCTGCGCGATAATGACTTCAACAGGGTTGGCAGTAGCGCAATAGATGCTGCAAACTTCCTGGAGGTTCTTTATAGCATTCAGCACATTTATCGGATAGGCGTTTCTCATGAATACAAGGAAGCTGTGCCCGCATCCGAGAGCCAGCGCATTATCTTGCGCAGCTTTTTTTAGCTCCTCATCGTTACCTTCGCTCCTGACAAGACACTTTCCTGAAGCCTCGCAGAAAGCCAGCCCGAATTTTATTCCCGGCGCCGAGCTTATGAGAGCTTCGTACAAATCCTCGGCGCTCTTGATGAAATGCGTCTGCCCGAGTACCAGGTTCGTATCGGCCGGCGCGTCGATTTTCACGGTGATCAATTCCATATATATCTCCCTTTTTTATTATAGATTTTTTAGTATTTATATGCGACCTTCGGATGTTGATAAGCCTTATATAGATTGTTTACCTTAGCTGGGAAAAAGTTTACAATAGGTGGCCTATGTCTGAATTTAGCAACGAATTAAAAAACTTTTTTATAAAATACGAATCTGCTAAGAGCCTATCCGATAAATAGAAGAACCATTATGCCAGGATAAAATAGGGGAATATTTACGGATGTAGGGACTGATTATCAGATACCAGACAAACTTTGGAAGAAGACCGAACCTTTATTACCAC
>CABMIB010000016.1 GCA_902386135.1 uncultured archaeon | reverse complement strand
TATCTCGCAGTATTGAAAAATACACGGAAAGGAAGTAGCAAAATCATGAATACATGTAACGGTACCCAAAATTCGATGCGTGTACAGTAAATCAGGGAAAATTACAAGTTAATCGAAATACTCTATAGTAATTAGCCCCAAAGTTTAGCTTGAGTATGCATTGTCAGTAGCAACATATATTGAATTCACCGCAAAGAACGCAAAGGGCGCAAAGATTTTTATTGCTATGCTTTGCGTTCTTTGCGCCCTTTGCGGTGCTTAACAGAATCAATACATTGAACACTTTAGAAGGCTGTCAGATATTGGAACTTGCCGTAATGGCTATAATTCACGACTAATTACTATATTATCAAAAAACGCATAGCTTAGCACTCTTTTTGGTGAGATTTCTAAATTATCCCTTTGAGAGCCAGATTAGAATAACTCAGAATTCCTGAGTTTTAATGTGCGGAATGCGGGCTAAATCGCTTCTTTTCCGCGTTCACCGGTACTGATGCGCACGACATCTTCAACAGGGTATATGAAAATCTTCCCGTCTCCGATCTTTCCGGTTTTTGCAATGCTCATTATGGCCGCTATCGCAGGCTCGACATCCTCGTCGTTCACAACCAAGTCGAGTTTGAGCTTTTCCAGGAATTCAACGCGGTATTCGCCCGCACGCCACTGCAAAGAGATGCCTTTCTGCTGTCCCCGCCCCTGCACTTCTGTAACTGTCATGCCTATTATACCCTTCTCTTGAAGCGCTATCCGAATCCCGTCAAGATGTCCGGGTTTTATTATTGCCTCGATTTTCTTCATTTTAATCACCATATGCGTAAGCATTCTCTGCATGCTTTACATTAATGTCATCTATAATCAATCTTTTTAGATAGTATTAACTGCATTCGTATTACAAAAATTATACGCCGCTTTTAAATAATATCTAAACAATTTCCTTCTAGCATATAATATTATAACCCACGTCACCGAACCAGCACCAAGATGCGAAACACTGGGCACGGATGCTCAAGGTTTTTGAGAATCTTGGAAGCCATCAGATTCTAGGTTTTATAGGGACAGTGCTCATGTTTTCATACTGTTTGCCAATTTTTGGATAAAGGATCAGGTCTTTGCGAAGTGGCGATTTTAGAAGCATTACATTGTCACTATGCACAAAAATTGGATAGATAACACTAAACCTGAATTTATCACTGCATCCGCCATTTTCGCAAAGCCTCTCGTTCTGTGCAGTATTTATTGGTCGGTAAAGTCTTTGAGATCATTTTTATATTTTGCGATTAATTCAGAGTCTGTAATTGCTATGTCTGCACCATTGCCTAAGGCTGATTTAACAAGGTTCTCGTCACCAGAAACTACTCCTAAAAACAAGTCTATATTTGGGTCATTAATACCTTTTGACTTTAAATATTTTAACTTTGATTTAAATGATTTTTTATCTTTTTGCCCTTCAAAGTCTCTAATTTTCTTATCCGCTTCTTCTTTGGATATGGATTTTTCAATATCCTCAATTAGTCCTAGCAACGTATCATAGGTTTCTTTGGAAAAATTAGCCTTAAGATCATTCAGCAAAATTTTAATACCACCTGATATGGTTGGACTAGTAATAGCCTGTTTGGATTTGGTTCTTGACGCATCAATTAATTGTCTATTATTCAAATTAATGAGCTCATTTGATATCGTTTTTATAAATTCATCAATCTCTTTGATTGAATCCATATACCTTACTACGAAATATAGTGCAGAATTGGCCTGCAAAAAAACAGTCAATGCATTGATTAATTCACGAATATCGTGTTTGTTTTTATTCTCTTCAAAGAAAACCTTGGGACTCTCTTCCAAGAGCATATTGCAGAATATATTATAAGAGTACGAATCATGGACAATGCGGTCAAGAAGTCCCGTCGCTTCAGATACAATACGCAATGATCCACTCAAAGAGGTTGATGTCAAATTTAAATGGTTTATAATTTCCATGAGTCGAGCGGTTTGAGGTGATGAATCCCAACCTTCAACTATAAATGATAGACTAAGCCCCTCATCATTAAGATATTTCCAGAAATCTTCAGATGTTGCCGCTAAGCCTAATCTTGAGTGAAACTCCTTTGTAATTGCTGATGAATTAACAATCAGTATGGATCCATCATTCAACAAAGTTGAAATGCTTTGGCTATCATTTATTATGGCTTTCAGGTCTTGTCTAATCTGATCGGCTCGGCTTTGATTTTTTTCCCTCTGATACATAACTAATGTATGAGTGATGGTCGCAAAAGCAGCCACTGCAGAAATAGCAGTTGCCACCGCTCCAATAGTTGTCCATTCTAGTACCATATTGCATGTATATAATGCCTCAACTATTTAGTTTTACTTAGATGGATAAACGTAACTAACCATAACCTCCGAATTAAAAAAGTTCTGATATTGTATCTGAGCCTAACTACCAACATGAATTGAACTTCAATTTGTGTTGGTGAATAAAAATTAAATGATGAAACTGGATAAAGGTAGTCGAATAAGAAGGAGGGATTGCTCCCTCCCTCTCTTCTCAGAACGGTACATGAAAGTTTCCCTTCATACCGCTTAAGCATTTCATCACCCTTTATCGGGCGACAGTTCTCATTTCTGAAACTGTCTTTGTAATTCCAGCTTACAGCCCATTAACACAGAAAGTGTCCGTAAGTATCTCGCTTGAGAGCGTAATTGATTGTCTTACGTTCTTGGGTTTGTCTCTGTTCATACAATGAAACACCACTGGTAAGTCAGCGCCCTTTCAGGCTAAGGCATAGCCTCTATACAACTCATTACAAGTTGCCTTTTGCTTTTTACCGTCTCCTCTACCCCCTGCATCATCGTCACTCCTTACGGAGTTCCTACCTATTAGGAATGCATGGGGCTTACCAAGTTCTGCACCAGAAATAATTATGAATACTTTAGAAGCCACCTTTAGACCGGAAATCGTTTGTCCATTCCCCATGATGTTGTAGTAGCCACCATAGTCTGATTCCATACTTTTTAGTTCAAGCGCATCGGTCTCTTTTCGCTTGTCGGTAATTACGACCCTTTCGATGATTCAACTTTGTTTCTTCATAGTATTCTTACCTTAGCAGATTACCTGAATGAGACTTTCAGGTTTTTCCACATTGTCTTATGGGCTTCACACCTCCTCATTGCTGGGGACGCATGCCATAATAAGGTTACTCCGAGTGGAAGGAGTAGCACTATGGCAGTTTATGATGCAACTTCTTGTCGCACACTACAATCTACCATAACCCCGTACATGCGCTTAACCCCTCCCGAAAGCTGTTCTCGCAGGGGCAGGTGCACATTCGCTTTTGCGTGCTCACTATAGGGCGGGGGGCAATCCTCATGATTTGGTTTGGTGGCTCTGTCTTGGCGCATATACAATAATTGACCGTTGGTATCGGGAGAAGGGTTTTTAAATTGGTGTAAAATTCTATAGTAATGCGATAATGGCAACCCTAAAGAATAAAAGGACTTATAGATGGGCGAATTGCTTGATCAATTGTATTGTGTATATGAGGATTGTTATGACTAAATATATTTTATGTATTGTCTGTTTTATATTGGCTGATTCTGCCGGCTGCATGTTTAGAAACACCAAGAATGGATATACAAAGAGCAGAATGAAGAAAATCGCCAAACCACCATAAATATAGATAGCCGAAGAAGTAATGAAAGTTAAGAGTAGGGATATAGCCAATGCTATTATCTGCCAAGCTAACGTTACTTTCAAGGTGTCAGTTGTCTTGAAACAGGCAGTATATAGGTGTATGAAATCATAAACAAATAAGAAAAAGAGTGGGATTCCAGCTAAAAGTCCGTATATGATTATAGCTGCACCGAAGGTTATTATGTTAAAAGTAGAGTTTGTGCTATAAGCAGCGAGTACGCCTATTGCAAAACTCATGATGAAAATTAAGCCTTTGAAAAAGCCGTAAAGCTCTGAAATTTTATATCCTTTGAGGTCTTTCTTGAGTTGGGCGTCGACCGGTCCAAGAAGCTCTTTTAACATAGGTATTATGCCGGGATTTTCTTTATAGTTATCAGGCATGCATAATACGATGTAGTTCAAATTATAAATACTTTGTTATTATTTACACTTTTTAGTTAATTATTTCTAATTTCGATCTTAACTATTCATTTGTCGGCGCACGCTGACAGTCTCGCTTCAAAACTATGATAAACAAGGTCAACAGGCTGGAGAATATACTGATAAAAGAACGCATCTGTGACAAGTCTGAGCTTTCCCAGTTTTGCACATTGGCATAATTACCAACACCAATTGTAACGGTCAATTCTACAATGGTATTTTCTCCGATACTAATTTTAAATCCTTGATTGATGGAGTTATATAATGTTCGTGAATCGTTTTTGGCTTTGGAATATGAGGCTCGATAATTTGCCATTCCTTATCAGATATATCAGACTGATAAGATTTCCTAATTTGCTTAACCATTAACGGGTAAGCCTACTGTTAAATGTATATCAAATTTTCAGGCGCGCTCTTAACCAGATTATCCTCATTTTTTAACATTCGCACAAATTTTACAGTAGATTCCATGAAGGCCAATAGATCGTTATAGGTGTATAATTGAATAGAAGGATTCATTTTTTCTTTTCTTCGTATTTCTTTGATATTCTCCTTAGAGGCTGTCTGAATATTCTCTATCATGAACTGGAAGGTTTAATTCGAGCCAATCGTCTCACCATCAAGTGAATAATAGCCGCATAAATCATGGCTTCGCTAGACTCTGGTAACCCTTCGTAGTCTT
>CABMIB010000015.1 GCA_902386135.1 uncultured archaeon | reverse complement strand
CCCCGCTTCTATGTAATAGCTGCGGATTTCTTCAATCATCTTTCTCGCATGACTATTGCTGCTCCTGCCAATATAAGGGCACCGCCGAGCAGTATAGGTATTGTGATCCTTTCACCGAGGATGAGGGCAGCTAAAATAACCGCGCTCACAGGTTCTATCAGACCCAGAATGCTGGCGCTTGATGCTTTTACTTTCTTCAGCCCGTTAAAATACAGTGATACAGCAAGAATGGTCGGGAATATCGCTAAAAGTATAAGATAGACAATATTTCCTCAAACTATCCCGAAAGGAACAATACCGACCGGAAGCAGGATAAGCACGGCGATTGCGAAACTCCAGAAAGCCTGGGTATAGCCCGTGTAACTCTGGCCGATATATTTTGAGGTCAGTATCTCAAGCGCATACGAGCCACCCGACAATATGCCTGCCGCAATTCCAACCGAATAGGAAAAATCAAGTTTTGTGGGGTCTACGATAATTATAATGCCGACGATTGATAAAGCAAGGGCCATGAGCTCTTTTCTGGCGGGATTTTCTTTCAAAAGGAGAGGCGAGAACACTGTCACATACACAGGCGCCGTGTACAGCAATAGCACCGCGACCGAAACCGATGCGTTTAATACTGATACAAAGTACGTCAGCATGGTCGCCACCTGAAGTATGCTGAATAACACCAGGTAAATTTTTTTATCTTTTAGCTTTATTTTATCCATGTTCCCTGAGATCAACAAAATAATTAAAATAATCAGGAAAGCTAATGCGACCCTGTAAAAAATAATATTCTGGACCGACATCCCGATTATCTTTTTTGCAAAAATCCCTGCAAGTCCCCATAATATTGCGGCGGTGATAATCTCACTATAGCCTTCAGAAAAACCGCGAGCATGGATTTGTTTCATCTGCATCTGAACGGTCTATAACACAAAATAATTTATGCTGGTGTGTAGAAGATTGTGTTAACTTAATATTAATGTTCGGCGGCATATCCGATAGACCATGAGCGCTCACCGCAAAGAGCGCAAAGAACGCAAAGGGCAGTAATAGAAACTCTTTGCGAACTTTGCGTTCTTTGCGGTGTTTTATATAGCTCATCTCTCTGACAATACTCAGAAAGGTTATTCAATAATCGGTTGTTCAATAATCACCTTATGTTAACATAATCGTGTAGAAGTTAAAAACATTTAAATGATCCTTTCCTCTCCTTTTTCCCGCGTCCTTATCCTGACATCTTTCAAAAAAGAAACACTTTTTGCAAGAGCCTCCAGCTCATCCCTTGTAAAAGGCTTCTCCTTTTTTATCTTCTCATCCGGCGCATATTCAGGGATGCCCTGCTGGATTACATAAGTGCAGTCGCGGCCTTTCAGTGACCTGGCAATACCGGTGACGTCTGCAAAAGACCTGAATACAGTAGTCCTGACCTCGATAGCGACATCCCGGAGAGCCAGCGAACGGAGGGCGTGTTCAGCCGCATCCCCGACTCCTCCTGTTATAATGGCATATCTCTTTGCATCATCAGGTGGAACCTTGATATCAATAAAAAGTTTATCCACCAATTTTTCCTCGATCAGCCCCCGCAGGCGCTCGGGATAGTATCCATTGGTTTCGATGCCCACAAGCAGCCCATGCCCTTTTGCGAACCTTGCAAGGTGTTCAAGCTCCCGCAGATGCGCGGTTGGCTCCCCGCCTGAGAAGACCACGGCGCTTATGAAGCTTTTTGCATCAATGACCTGCTTCTCTATCTCCTCGATATCTACAGCAGTGCCTTTCTTGAAGAGAGGTTCCAGCCGGTTCGCCACCTCGATGAACTTGTTGTTAGAGCAGTAAAGGCAGTCAAAATTGCAGCCATTGAAGAAAATAACAGACGCAGACCTTCCGTACCAGTCTATTGTCGATACCGGGATCATTATACCGCTAAAGATCAATTTCATTTTTCTCCTTCATCAAAAAGATTATCAGTTAATATCCTGTGATGCTTATTAGCTTATCTTCACGGTTTCAAAAACCCGTTACATCCATTAGGGCATGCCCATGAATTTAATCCATCCGTATTCCAGGTTTCACCGCATTTCTCACACATCAGGATTATACAGTTTTCCAATTCCAGTACCCGAATTTTCGATATGCCTGGCTCTGCAGATTGTTTTTCGGAAGTCATCCTCTAAGTCTCCGCCTTCCTATAGTCTCTTTGTGGATTTATATCTTCCGCACCTGTTTTGAGTATATCTTATCCAGTAAGGGTAAACCATTATACTTCTCCAGATAACTTGATTGGTAGGGGGAGAAACGAGAGTTCCTCCCCAATAAGGCCCACTCCCTTTAAGCCCGCTTGCTTAAAATTAGTAAAACCGGGCTATTTTTAGACATGTGCTTATTGATACATAAACCTTTCGACATATGCATTTTACATATGTTTGACTATCATAAGCTTTTAAATCCAACAAAATTGTTAAGATATGTTTGTGGGCAGGTCTCAATTTTAATATATTAACCCCACTCCCCAACCTGCCCTTCTTGCTTATTTGTTCAATGATTCTTGAATAACCTAACTTCGTAACGAGTTTTGCGAATAAAGCAATAGATTTTTATACCTATGAGAGAATATTAAATCAGAAGAGTATAACGAAGTTTCACCATGTAATATGCACTTTGTATTATCAGTTAATAAGTTAATTCCATACCGGCTGTTATAAGCCTTATTCCAGACCAATTGCATTATCAATTAAACTGACGTAGTTAATTAATGGAGGAACGTAAATGTCAGAAATGTCAGAGATGTTTAGAAAAATGGGATTGTTCGGCATAGGGGTGATATCCCTGACGCAGGAAAAGGCTGAAGAATTTACCCAGGAAATGATAAAAAAAGGGGAAATGAGCAGAGAAGAAGGTAAAAAATTCGTCAGGGATGTATTATCCGAGCAAGAGAAACAGGTCAAAGATATCGAAGATAAAATAAACCAGAAGGTCAGAGAGTCTCTGGAAAAAAGCGGGGTTGCGATGAAAAGCGACCTTGCAGCTCTTGAGAAGAAAATAGAAACCCTTGAAAAAACTGTCAATAAATTGACCAAAGAATAACGGAAGTAGAAAAATTTGGGTCTGCTGGATACGGGCTATGTGTATGCACGGCGTTACCGGGAAATCTCTAACGTATTGTTAAAGCATGGTCTCGGATATTTTTTTGAGCGCTTCGGCATCCGCCCCTTCCGCTCACTGCGCGAAAGGCTTTTCGGACCAAGCATCAAAGAGCAGTTACTCGTACTGTCAGAAGCAGAAAGATTACGCCTTGCCTTAGAAGAGCTTGGACCCACGTTCATCAAGTTCGGACAGATATTGAGCACCCGCCATGACCTGCTGCCGGAGGAGCACATAAAGGAACTTTCTAAATTGCAGGACCGTGTTCCTCCCTTTAGTTACCAGGATGCTAAAAAGGTGATCGAAAAAGAGCTGCAGAAGAACCTTGATGAGGTTTTTATTTCTTTTGATCCTGAACCGATAGCAGCAGCATCAATAGGTCAGGTTCATCGGGCAAGGCTGTATGAAGGTGATGATGTAGCGGTCAAAGTAATGAGACCCGGCATAGAGAAAATAGTTGAAACCGACCTCTTCATACTAATGAATCTGGCGAAGTTTGCTGAAAAGCACATAAAAGGGAGCAGGTTTTTTAATCCTGTCGGTTTTATTGAAGAATTTTCGCGGGTTATGAGACAGGAGATCTACTACATACACGAAGCGCAGAATGCGGACAGGTTTTATTCGAACTTTGCAGGAAGTACAACTGTCAGGATTCCAAAAGTGTACTGGAAATACACAACAAAACGCGTCCTTACACAGGAATTTTTGGAAGGTATCAAAATATCACACATCCCACAGATCGAAGCATCGGGGCTGGATAGGAAAAAAGTCTCAACCGACCTTGCCAATGCATATCTGAAGATGATATTCGAGGATGGTTTTTATCATGCAGACCCGCATCCCGGCAATATCCTTGTCTCTTTGGAAGGAAAAATCATTTTTCTTGATTTCGGGATGGCTGGATATATTGATCCTCTCCTCCGGAAAAACCTTGTAAACCTGATGATAGCCACAATGAGAAGTGATATAGACCTGCTCATAGAAAGCCTCGAAGAAATCGGATTGGTAAGCGAGGCCGGAAGCGAAGGTCCCGAAATAAGGGTTAATCTTGAAGATTTTATAAATACATACTACGACGTATCAACCAAATTTATAGACCCGACCGATTTTTTGCGTGACCTGACCGATGTGCTGATAAGAAGCGGCGGGAGAATTCCGACAAACATCATGCTCCTATCTAAAACCCTTATGATGAGAGATGAGATAAACCGCCGTCTTGATCCGGAGCATAATTTTGCAGAGCTGACCGAACCTTATGTTAAAAAGATGATCGAAGAGCGTGGCACAGTTTCGTACATAATGAATGAAACTGAGAAAAGTCTGTCAGATTTTGCCCACCTGATGAGGATTTTCCCGAAGAAAGCTATCAATATACTAAAAAAAACAGAAAGAGGAAGGCTTGGGCTTGAACTGGAGCACCGGGGACTGGAAACTGCTATCGAGGAACTGGATATAATAAGCAACCGTTTGTCTTTCAGCCTGATAATAGCCGCGCTGATAGTGGGCTCCTCGCTTATTACCCAGACACGGATGTCGCCCAGTCTCTGGGGTGTGCCTTTGCTCGGGATTTTCGGATATTTACTTGCAGGTATTATCGGTATGGGACTGGTTATCTCTATCCTGCGCTCAGGTAAGTGGTAAAAAGCTTAGCGGTTATTTTTTAGCGGTTATATTTTGCCGGGCTTGTCAGTTTGAACCATTTATATTCAGATAAGACGCAGCATGAAAGCACCCCAAGGACGGTTATTTCCTGCAGTAACTCTGAACTGTTATCCTCTAACAGTATTCCGAACATTTCGTTTAACTTTATTGAGGCATAGATAAGGAAAAAGAAACATGCCAGGAGAAGCAGTATCCAGTTATCCCTCATGAACGACGTATTAAGGAACGCTTTTGCTCTTAACAGGTTAATGTCTATTCTCCCACTCATAGCATGTGCGGTATCCGCCACAAAATATGCTCCTGCGAATGCCAGCGACACGATGACGATTTGTAACAGGGTCTGTATATATACCATTCTATCATTCCCAGCGGCTTTTTTATAATGTGTTGTATATAAACAGCGTTGTGAAAAGCATGTGAACTGAACATATTATAAAGCTTTAATCCTTAATGCATATTAAATAGATTTATGAATCTTGCACTAATTGCACCTATGCCTGTTGAATCAGAGGAATTGAGACGCAGGCTGAGTCCGCAACCAAAGGAGGAACTGAAAGTCATATTCGAGGGCGAGCTATATGGAAAGCCGGTTATCTTTACCCACTGCGGTGTGGGTAAGGTCAATGCTGCCCATTCTACAACGTTGATGCTGGAGAATTACAGTGTAGATATTCTCGTACTTTTCGGTATCGGTGGCGGATATTCTGGAGAGGCCGGTGATATTGTCGTTGCAGAGAGCGAAAGTTACGGCGAGGAAGGGGTGTTAACAAAAGAGGGCTGGAAATCCATGGAATTCATAGGCTTCCCTTTATTAGAAGACGAAAGAGGATATTACAATACTTTCCCGATGGATACGAACCTGATCCAGCGCGCAATAAATGCTTTAAAGGATGCCGGGTTCAATGTTAGTTCTGGTAATTTCGTAACAGTATCGCAGTGTTCTGGAACCCGCGAAGCAGGAGAAATAATGAAAAGGCGCTTCAATGGCATATGCGAGAACATGGAGGGCGCTGCGGTGGCGCACATCTGCACGATGTACAGGGTACCGATGATAGAGATTCGCGGTATAAGCAATATCATCGAGGATAGGGATATGAAAAAATGGAATATAAAGAAAGCAGCTTCAAACTGCAATGAGGCTGTAATAGAATTAATAAAAAGGTTAAAATGAGAACGCTCTCCTTGGGTTATTCCCCCTGCCCGAACGATACGTTCATTTTCTATGCTGTAGCGCATAAAAAAATCCGTGGGGATGTTGAGTTCTCAGAGATACTGAGAGATGTGGAAACGCTGAACAGAATGGCGCTCCATGCAGAACTGGATGTGACCAAGACCTCTTTCTATGCCTTCGGATATCTTCAGGAGAATTACTGTCTTCTTAATTCAGGCAGCGCACTTGGAAGGGGATGCGGACCCCTGATAGTCTCCAGGAACCCTTTACGTGAATCGGAGCTTTCCGGGAAAAAGATAGCCATCCCCGGAAAAATGACGACTGCTTACCTTCTTTTGCAACTATTTGCCCCTGAGGTAAAAAACGTGGTCGAGATGCCTTTTGACCGCATAATGAACGCTGTAAGCCTTGGCATGGTGGATGCGGGATTGATAATTCACGAAGGACGGTTTACTTACCCAAGATATAACCTTGTAAAGCTCATCGACCTTGGGGAATGGTGGGAGAAAGAAACTGGCCTGCCCATACCTCTTGGCGGGATTCTTGCAAAGAGGGAGTTAGGTGCAGATGTGATAGGAGAGATAAATCGCATGCTCAGGGAAAGCATAGAATATGCACATCAGAACCGCACTTCTACCCGTGAGTATATCAAAAGTAATGCGCAGGAACTGGATGATACGGTGATCGACCAGCATATCGGGCTCTATGTAAATGACTATACGCTGGATATCGGGGATGGGATTTTTGCGGTTGATGCGCTGTTAAAAAGGGCGGAGAAGTTAAATCTGATTCCTCACTCAGATAAACCATTATTTATTGATTGACGCAAGTTTATAAATATAAAAGAAAATAATAATAGCATTTATGTTGCAAAAAATCAGAATCCAGAATTTCAAGCTACACAAAGATACATCTCTTGAAATTAAACCTATTACGTTATTTATCGGGCAAAATAACAGCGGGAAATCCAGCATTTTCCAGGCGCTACAACTTATAAAACAGAACTTAAAAATTCGTGAACAGCCTGAGTATAGTGAACAGTATGATAATTCATTGATTCCTCCCAAACCTTTTAAACCCAATAATAACTATTATTATTTTTATCCGAACCGATTGATAGATATTGGTAATTTCCAAGATGTAATTAGAAAAGATGAAAGACTTATTGGGATTTCAATGGAAGGGAACATACCTTCAAAAAATCGTGTACTACAGGATAAAAGAATAGAAAGTATACAAATCCGCTATGAAATGAAATTCCAAAATAACAATCTTAAGTATCATTCAGGTGAAATTAAGGGTGGAGAGTATCAATTAGTATGGGATTGGAGAGGTGGAGGGGAAACAAAAATATCCCCCAAATCCTTAAAAATAGGTGAAATCGAGTTTAATCTTCATACGCAGAACTCCATAAACCAACCTATATTTTCTAGTGGGCTTTCAAGTTCATCGACTTTTCCTTATGAATTCCAGGCTAACGCTGAAGAATTAAAAGACAGCTTGCTGAATTCTATAAGAGATTTTATTAGTTCAATCCATGCAATCTATGGACTTAGGGGTTTTGAGGAAAATTCATACCTTCTTTCAGATAAGCCTCCATTAGACACTGATTTCATGCTGCTATACGACAGGTCGCTTGCTATTAACAGCCTGCTTCCTTACAATAGAGATTTGGAGAGCCAGCTATCATTATGGTTTAAGAATCTATTAGGTGTGGAAATAAGCTTTGAACTTCTTCCTGGCAAGACTGTAAAAATAAAAGCAAAAAATACGTACGGTGAGACCTCATTTATCAATGAGGGATTAGGAATCCACCAGCTTCTTTTTATTTTCTTACCTATTGCGTTGGCACAGCCTTCACATACATTTCTTATAGAAGAGCCTGAAGTGCATCTCCATCCCAAAGCTCAATCAGATATCACCACAACATTTATAAAAATTTATAAAAATGAATCTAAACAATTTTTAATTGCCACTCACAGTGAACATATATTGTTTGGATTTCTTAATGCACTGGCAAGAAAGGAGATTTCACTCGATGATATCGCAATTTATTACTTTAAGAATGAAAAGGGAGTTGCTGAGATAACAAAATTAAATATTGATGAGTATGGAAGAGTCTCAGGCGGATTACCCGGCTTTTTTGAGCAAAATATCAGAAATGTCATTGAATATCTTGATGCATTAGATTCAAATAAATGAAATATAAATTCATTGTTGATGAAAATATTTTTTATTGCGCTGTAAGAGGCGTAGATGAGCATAATAATAAAGACTACAGTTCTGCCCGCTTTCTCATGTTATTGCAGAAAAACTGCCATAAAATGCATCTTGATAAAGAATATAATCGGCATTATGAAAAAAATATACAAAATAAACTGGAGAGCATATCTTTAAAAGAATCAGATATACTTGGAGTAGGTGTAGCTAAAATAATTCAAGATATAATCCATAATTCAGATAAAACAATAAGGAAGTTCTCGGCTTCATTGCAGTTTCCCAATGAAGCAGCGATTCCTCGTAAAGATGTTTATATTGCCAGATGCGCTAATCATTTCTCAGCAAAAATTGTAACGCTTGATAAGGATTTTAGAGATGCTGTAAATAATCATACTTTTTTAAACCAAAATGGAGTAAAAGCGCTGCACCCAAAGGACGCTATTAAACTTGTATCTGAAGCTTAAATAAAAAAGACAGGTAGCGCAACATTTTCCTCCTGGCACACATTTACCGTTACGGATTTGTGTCTTTTAGCACGCGCTCAATCTTCTGGCTGTGGTGGTGGCAGAGGAGCTACTGTAGGAGGTGATGCAGGAGCATTATTTAACACGCGCTCAATCAATGATAATGTGACTTTCCTCTGCTTGACCACATCCCGGGATTTATCAATACTGCGATTTGCTGTTATGTCCCTTCCTTTAGTTACATCCCGGTATTTTGTTATTTCTCTGGTCGTTTGATATACCTTATAAGAGGCATATGAAAAAGTGCCGGCAAATGTCTGTATGAACTGGTAACTTTCGCTAGGCTTCAAAAATGCCCTGTTTGTTGTAACATCGTATGATCTGTTAGTGCTTATTACGTGAAAAGTTATCCAGAATTCTCCGCTGCTGTTACCTGTATTTTTTATTGATATCTTTAAATCAAACTTATCATTTATGCGGTCATCGGTTAAGTACCAGCCCGAGGTTGTATAGTTATTCAACGGGACGTATTCTATATATGCCTCTTTCTCAACGTATTTTTGTGTTGTTGTATATGGTTCCTGTTCTGTGTAAAATTCCTTATCCTTGTAACTCTCTGTGGTTGTGTAAGGGATATTTATAGCGATAAGAATAACTATGATAGAAATACTTAGAATAACCCATATATCAATAATCTTTTTTTTCATCACTTATGCTTTTATCGATTGCGACTTATGAAGCTTGCCATGTTATACTGGTAAAAGATGCCAATATAGAACCTTTTTCATAAAATAGCTCTCAGTTATCTTAAGCATTTCCATGAGAAAAATAAATAAAAATCATAAAATGGTCAATTTAAAGAAAATTCTTTACTAAGTCATCCCTTTTTGTATCGCTGCCGCCACCATCATTTATCTTGATTATCTTCTGCGCCTTCCTTTTGCCGGGCGGACAGCCCGAGCATTCGTAAATGAAATGTATAAAACCTGTCTCCGGGTTCTCAACAGTCTTTGTATGCAAGTATTCTGTGTTGCAGTCCGGACATGTCCCGACTTTAGGTACGTTCTCATTGCAGTGCTGGCACTTGCAGACCACGACATCTATTACTTCGTTCTTTGTGTTTATAGCAGATAATTTATATTCGTCGCTTTCGGTAGCCATGTTCCCAATCAACTCTATAATCATGGGATATATTAAATCTTATGGATTTGTTGCGGTAATGCCAAAATCTTGCATAACAAAAGCTTTATTCATCTTCATGCTGTAAGATAAAAAGAGGTGAATTGCGTGACAGAACAAATTCCACCATACAGAATCGATTTCCTTCGTGCTCTTAATATGGCGTGTTTAAACTGCGGTGATAAACACCAGGCAAATTGCCCAGTGGGGTTGGCAAAAGCGCAAATTAACAGCACTGATGATTTATTAACTGAATTTTACAAAACCAATAAATAACCAAAACATATTATATTCCTGACGGCATAAGAGCCTCTCGTGTCGAACATAGCAGTGCTCGTTTCAGGAAGGGGTTCAAACCTTCAGGCAATCATAGATAGCATTGAAAGCGACTATCTGAAAGCAAGGATTACAGTAGTCATCAGCGACGTCGGGAACGCATACGCTCTGGAACGTGCAAGAAAGCACGGAATAGAGGCTGTTTTTATTAATCCCGGGAATTTTGCATCAAAAGAATTATACGAGAAAGACGTCCTGAAAGTCCTGAAAAAGCACGGCGCTGAGCTTGTGCTGCTTGCGGGGTATATGAGGATACTGGGAAAAACGCTGCTTGAGGCGTTCAAGAATCGCATGCTCAATATCCATCCTGCGCTGCTTCCTGCTTTTTCCGGTCTTCATGCGCAGAAGCAGGCGTATGATCATGGCGTGAAAGTTGCGGGATGCACGGTCCATTTCGTGGATGAGACACTTGATGGGGGTCCGATAATCCTTCAAAGGTGCGTGGAAGTGAAAGAGGATGATACACCAGAGACCCTTGCTGACAGGATACTTGAACAGGAACACAAGATTTATCCCGAAGCTGTGAAATTATTTGTCGAAAACCGACTGCGTATAGAAGGACGGAAGGTCAGAATCATAGAATCATAAACACTGAAAAAAGGAATCATTATGCCATTAAAAACAATCGATCCTGAAATTTATGAAATAATGAAACATGAAGTAGAGAGACAGAGGAACAAACTGAACCTGATTGCTTCAGAGAACTACGCAAGCCGCGCGGTACTTCAGGCCATGGGCTCGGTAATGACGAATAAATATGCCGAGGGCTATCCCGGAAAGAGGTACTACGGCGGGTGCGAGTACGTGGACATGGCAGAGAACCTCGCTATCGAGAGGGCAAAGAAACTGTTCAAAGCTGAGCATGTGAATGTCCAGCCCCATTCAGGCTCGCAGGCGAACATGGCCGTATACCTGGCTATGCTCAAGTGCGGGGATACTATCCTGAGCATGGACCTGTCGCACGGGGGTCATCTTTCACACGGAAGCCCTGTTAATTTCTCAGGGAAACTGTTCAATATCGTGCCCTACGGCGTTTCAAAAGAGACGAAAACCATAGACTATGATACCCTGGCCGGGCTTGCCAGAAAGCACAGGCCGAAGATGATAGTCTGTGGTGCAAGCGCTTACCCGCGCGAGATAGATTTTAAGAGATTCAGGGAAATAGCGGATGAGGCGGGCGCGCTTTTACTGGCTGATATCGCGCATATTGCCGGGCTGGTCGTTGCCGGCATACATATGGACCCCATTCCTTATGCGGATTTTGTTACCACGACTACGCACAAGACGCTGCGGGGTCCGCGCGGCGGCATGATAATGTGCAGGTCAGAATATGCCAAGGATATTGATAAGGCGGTCTTCCCCGGCGTACAGGGCGGACCTCTTATGCACATCATTGCTGCAAAGGCAGTTGCATTCAAAGAAGCGATGAATAAGGATTTTAACGAGTACCAGAAGCAAATCGTGAAAAATGCAAAGACCGTCGCCTCGGAGCTTGTATCAAGAGGCAATGAACTGGTCTCCGGCGGCACGGATAACCACCTGATGCTTGTTGACATGACGCCGCTTGATATCACAGGTAAGGATGCCGAGGCAAGGCTCAGCGAGGCAGGCATCATTCTGAACAAAAATACCATACCTTTTGAGACAAGAAGCCCATTTGTCACAAGCGGCATCCGTATCGGAACTCCCGCAGCAACCACGCGGGGAATGAAGGAAAAGGAAATGATAACCGTCGCCTGGGCTATCAACGAGATCCTTCATAACATGAACGATGCAGAGAAATTAAAAGAAGTTAAGAGAACCGTTCTTGAACTTTGCGGGCATTTCCCGATCCCGTACGAGTGAGGTTTCCGGATGGAGCCGCTTCCCGAGGTCACAGACCCCCGCGTTATAGACGGGAGGAAGATAGCACAGGGCATTGAGGCGAATGTCAAGAACGAGGTCGGGAGATTCATCGAAAAGCACGGCATCAAACCCGCACTTGCTACCATACTCGTGGGAGAGCATCCCCCCTCAAAGCTGTATGTCAAGCTCAAGCATTGGGCATGCAAGCGCGTTGGTATAATATCCGAAGACCACAAGTTTCCGCAGGAAGCAAAGCAGGAAGAGATATTTGAGCTCATCGAGAAGCTGAACAGGCGCCCTGAGATACACGGTATACTTGTGCAGTTGCCTCTGCCAAAACACATCGACGAGCGCGAGGTTATGATGCGGATCGCGCCTGAAAAGGATGTAGACGGCTTCAATCCCCTGAATATGGGCAAGATGCTTATCGGGCGCGAGGGATTCGTGCCATGCACTCCCAAGGGCATTGTCCGCGCCCTTGAGGAGTTCAATATCGACCCGCAGGGTAAGGAAGTCGTGGTCGTGGGGCACAGCAATGTGGTGGGAAAACCGGCAGCAATGATGCTTCTGAATCGTAATGCTACAGTAAAGATATGCCACGTATATACCAAAGACCTAAAAAACCACACAAAAGAGGCGGATATCCTCATCGTGGCGACAGGCGTGCGCGGGCTTATCAAGGGAGATATGGTGAAAGATGGGGCGATCGTGTTCGATGTGGGCATAACATGGTTCGATGAAAAGGTCTACGGGGATGTGGACTTTGATGATGTTTTGCCGAAGGTGAAGTTGATATCACCTGTGCCGGGCGGCGTGGGTCCGATGACGATAGCGATACTGATGGAACACACGCTGATGGCGGCGAGGTTGCAGAGCGGGAAGGAATAGCTCACCGCAAAGAGGAAAGCAGAGAATCCACCGCAAAGAACGCAAAGGGCGCAAAGAATGGATGAGAATGAATTATCAAATAAGACAGTAGGGGCTGCTATTGAAGTACACAGAACATTAGGACCTGGATTATTGGAATCTACTTATGAAGAATGCCTTTGCCATGAGTTGTCTTTAAACCAGATTCCTTTTGAAAGACAAGCGCAGATGCCTGTTGTTTATAAAGAAGTCCGTCTGGACTGCGGATATCGTATTGATATAATCGTTGATAAAAAAGTGATACTTGAATTAAAATCCGTGGCAGAGATACAGCCGATACACAAAGCGCAGTTGCTAACTTATTTAAAATTATCTGGATTGAAATTAGGCATGCTGCTGAACTTTAATGTTCTGTTGATGAAGGATGGAATTAATAGACTTGTGAACAATTTGTAATTCCTTTGCGCTCTTTGCGAACTTTGCGGTGTAATGTATTACCATCACAGAAAGCGTAAAGCTGCAATGATCAACTTGGTTTAAATCTTTTGTTTTTAACTATAACTAAAAAAATATTTTAACTATATTCCTCAAACTGAAAGTCGTTGCATATATTCGGAGCACGATAAGATTTATGACAAGTATTTATAATATTAACACTAAATAAAATTTAAAATAAACTCAAATAATAAAAGAAATAAATTTCAGAAGAGGAAAGAATAGTGGCTGAGATTCCGACCCAGTTTAAATATGAAGATTTGCTGCATCATACATTTCCAGGGTTTTTTTCCGCTATAACATTGTTTATGTTGATTGACGTTTGGAGAAGACATCTCCCCTCCCCGCACCTTACTTCTTTGCTGATTAAAGATATCAGTGGCTTGGTTGGATTCGTTGGATTTGTAGTTTTGATTGGAACAATATTGGGGGTACTCATAGATGGCATTCACCATTTAATAGTACAAGGCGTTATTTTTAATAACTTTGGAAAAATTAAAGATATCGACAAATGTATTGAGTTCCTATTTCCAAAAAAAGAACGGGACATCAAAATAAGACCAACACGCCATTATTTCTTTAAACTAATCGGAGACAAAGCAATAACTATCGACGAATATCTTATCAATTCAAAGCAGCGGTACTCAGAGTTCTACACAAATACATTTATTGCGCTTGTTCCTTTCTCGTTAGTTGTACCTTTTTATCTTTTCTATATACTGCAAATAGATTGGCATCTCTCTATAATTTTAGCTTTTATCTCACTTAGCCTTGCCTGCATTTGCTTGAAAAGCGGATACAATAGCTATAAAGGATATCAAGCGGCAATATATTCGTTTATAAGTGGATATGTAGAAATTAAAAATGAGCCTCAGCAAGTGAAAGGCTCGAGTGTAATAAAGAGGATTTATGGAATAATTATCAATATCCTACTTGTATTACTAATATCTATTGCCGCTTTAATAATACTTGTATTAAATTTCTGGAGTTTTATTTTTATCCTAATAACTGGAGTTTTATTTGTAGTTTTCGTCTATTATATTTGGAAAATAGAGCATTATCAGATACAATACTATTATACGCCAGAATGTGGAGAAGAATATCAAAACAAGCTCGATGAATTATTAAAAATTATTTCGAAGAATGCCTTTGGGTTAACGGTGACTTTCTTATTCATGTTATTCATTTTACTTGGTTACATGTTTCTTATATTTCAGCCCTAAAATCATTGAGCATGCAGGGTTTAGAAAACATAATCCTGTGAATAGTGATAACACAAATAAGATTACACTCATCTCCAAATCTTCCCGTTATAACTATTCGTCACCGGACACCCGAGGCACCGGTTTGACGTATGATGCACGCAATCCTTGCAGTTGCACCCGTTCCCGCACGGCGGCACATCGCTGAAATCAAAGTTCATTCGCAATGGCATGACCAGGTCCTTCACTGGCGTGATGACTATGCTGACCTCGGCGCTCTTGACCAGAGGGTTGCTCCGCAGGTGCCCGTCCACGATAGCCTCCAGGGTGGCGATGTCCTCGCCTATGAAAAAAAGGCACAGGTTGTGATTTCCCGAAACAATAAGACCATTCAGGAAATACGGGCAGTCCTTGAAAATATCAAGCACGGATGAAGTATTGCTTGCCATCACGTCCACCTTCGCCATGTAAAGGCTCACTTTTTTCAGGTTCATCCCCACAACGTGCGCAAGCGCCCCTTTTTGCTTGAGTTTGTGTATCCTGGCGCTGACCGAGGGCTGTGATATCTTGAGCTTTTCTGCAATCTCGTTCTGGGACATCTCCGGGCTTTTCTCAAGAAGGGATAATATCTCCCTGTCTCTTTTATCAAAATCAAGGAATTCTCGCATATCCCCTAATACTCACTGCATTATAAAATAGTTTTCTATAATCTAAAATTAAAATTCGTAATTTTACTATATACAATAGTGATTAAGCTTATATGTTATAAGGCTCAATATAGTAACTATATAGTTTACCATTAGTATCGTGTAGATAAAGGCATAGCAACAGAGGAAAAAACATGAAAAGGAAGATCGTTTCAATAGATGAAGAAAAATGCAATGGCTGCGGCATGTGCATACCCAACTGCGCCGAAGGAGCGATAAAGGTCATAGACGGGAAAGCAAGACTTGTAGACGACAGATTCTGCGATGGTCTTGGGGCTTGCCTTGGGCAGTGCCCGCAGGATGCGATCACTGTGATCGAGAGGGATGCCCCGGAATTCGATGAGCAGGAGGTAAAAAAGCACCTCAATGTTATAAAGAAACCTCAGAGGACACCTCATTCCATGCCTCATGCCTGCCCGGGCAGCATGGCAATGGATTTCAGGAGCGAGAGAAAGGCCTCTACGGGAGCTTCCGCGCGCCAGAACTCAGAGCTGAGACAGTGGCCTGTGCAGCTCATGCTCGTCTCGCCGGAAGCGCCGTACTTCAAGAATGCCGAGCTGCTTGTTGCGGCTGACTGCGTCCCGTTCGCATACCCGAATTTCCATTCGGACTTCCTTGCCGGGAAATCGCTCGTTATGGGCTGCCCGAAGCTGGATGACGCAGAGTTTTATATAGATAAGCTCACAGATATGTTGAAGAGGAATAATATTAAAGGCATCACACTTGTCAATATGGAAGTACCCTGCTGCTTCGGGTTGCAGAGAATCGTTGAAGAGGCTATGCAGAGGTCGGGGAAGGTTTTGCCGGTAAGGCAGACCATAATAACGATAAGAGGAGAGAAACAGTAACTTAATGAGCTGCATCGATGAACTGGATTATGAGATACTGCTCCCGGCTACGTCTATAAAGGATTGCGCTGATTATATAAAGCGCAACTTTAAGGAAATTTACTATGTGCGCCAGGGGTACAGGATTTTCGATACTTATCTGATCGGGAGCAGCTCTATCCCTGTGGCTGTGGACGGCGATTATGTAATTATACCGTATGTTAAGCCGTGCCATGGAAGTTTTGTTCTGAAGATAAAAGGAAAAATGGAATCGAAGAGGCTTAGGGCGGAGAACACAAAGTAGTTAAGCCCTGAACAAAATAAAAAGGAAAGTTTTAAAGGAAAAGTCGGGGTATCACCGAGCCGGAAATATACATTCATGAACGATACGCTTACAGACAGATACGGCAGGGTCATAAAAAGTCTTCGGATATCGATAACAAAAAGATGCAACCTGAGCTGCATCTACTGCCACCAGGAAGGAGAGACCGGTAACCCCGGGAAGGAGCTATCCGTGGATACCATTGCCAGGATAGTGTCATCTGCAACCGGATTTGGTGTGAATAAAGTAAAATTCTCAGGCGGGGAGCCGCTGATGAGAAGCGATTTTGAGGAGATAATAGCAGCACTGCCAGCTTTAAAAGATATCTCAGCCACTACGAACGGCGTACTTCTTGCGCAGCGTGCAGCAGCTCTTGCAGATAGCGGTCTTGACAGGGTGAATGTAAGCGTCCCATCGCTGAATGAAGAACATTATAAAACAATAACTGGCTCATCGCATGCGTATCCCATGGTGCTTGGCGGGATCGATGCTGCCATTGATGCAGGATTGATCCCGGTCAAACTCAATATGGTGCTTCTGAAAGGGATCAACGATTCCGGGATAGATGAAGCTATTAAATTCATAGCACGGTACGACGGGAACGTGATCCTGCAACTGATAGAACTCATGAATTTCAAGAATAACGTGAGCCGGTTCATGGTCGATATAGACGGCATAGAAAAAATGCTGGAATCAAGGGCCGCACATATCAGCGAACGCAGCATGCATCGCAGGAAGAAATATTTCATAGACGGTGTCGAGGTCGAGCTTGTAAGACCGATAGACAACTCAAAGTTCTGCGCCAACTGCAACCGGCTGAGGGTAACAGCAGGCGGGAAGCTGAAACCCTGCCTGATGAGAAATGATAACCTGGTGGATATTAGCGAGAACGCCACTCCCGATGAGATCAAAGGACTGCTTGAGAAAGCAGTAAAGAACAGGGAGCCATATTATAAAGGATAAATAAACAATTAAAAATCATGATAATCGCTAGCTACCGCTGCTTCTGCACGCCCGATAAAAACCGAAAACTATTTAAACAACCTGTTCGTTATCTGTCGAACAGGATAAGCGGGTTTCTTTTTTACAGATACCACCCACTCCCTAACCCTCCACTTTTACCCGCTTATCTTATTTCTCATTAACAAGACCAAGAACCCACACAGAGAGCGGTACGCAATACTGGGGGACACATTCAAGGGTGCAACCTGTGCATGGGGAGAACATATCGCCGACCAGTAATAACTTGAAATCCTTGACTGGTTCTTCTTTTTTCTCGATATACGTGATACGGTATGTCCGCGAACCCTTATCCGTCTCCTGCTCCCTGGTGATCATTCCTTCTTTTTCGAACTTGTCGATGATCCTGGAACATTTACGGCGGTCTATCTCAGCTTTCTTCCAGAGCTCGTTCTGCAAAATGCCTTTCTTTCTGGCCTTTATCAATTTCAGGATTTTTTCTTCTGCTTCCATTCTATTCCCCGACAGGGCACAACAGGATTATGTTATTGCCTCTTAATACGACCGAACCCAGAGAACGGGACTTTATCCCGTTTGCGATCTCAAAAGTATCTACAAGATGCAGGTTCAAATTATCATCAACGCTCTCAAGCCTGCCCTCAAGAGTATTTTTATCACCTTTCATCTCAACCTGGATGCGTGAGCCTATTAATGTCTG